>CAYRYP010000032.1:0-15608 GCA_964428485.1 uncultured Coriobacteriaceae bacterium | reverse complement strand
TTGATAAATCATAGGTTGTCAGGTAAAAGTCGCCGTCTGTTGTCGACTCACCTTCGGTCGTATAATCCGGGAACGTAGAGGGCATAAGATTAATTTCGTAAGATTCAGTCTCTCCGTCCTGTTCAATTTCAAGATTTATAACATCCTCGCGTGTAATGGATGAAATATCCAGATATACAGAGTCACTGACTTCCTCTCCGTTTACATAGACCGTTTCATCATCAGCTGTCACTGCCTCCACAGTGATGCCGTTTTCAACGCTTAAAAGGGGAAGATCTACGCTGCCGCTTTCAGCCAGCTCTACGGCTTTACCATTGATAAATACGCCATACTCCGAAGTATCCTCGGTTTCCTGTGCACATCCCGTAAGAAACGTTAAACACAGAGTAGAAACAAGCAATATACTGCCACTCAATTTGGTGTGTTTTTTCATCCCATCAGCCTCCTCTTTTCAGATACCTTGCTGTGTTTTAGTACACCGTAAAGCATTGTAAATATTAAAAAATAGCTGAACAAATTTGAGGCTTCCTCAGACTTTACAGTTCAAGTGGATTTGCGAGCTAAGACGGCATTCATCTTCGAATGCAATAAAAAACCCTCCGAAGAGGGCTGATGTTTTTGGTCGCGGGGGCAGGATTTGAACCTACGACCTCCGGGTTATGAGCCCGGCGAGCTACCAGACTGCTCCACCCCGCAATGGAGTTTGACGCTCTTTAGAACGCGACTATACATATTACTCTTCTCTCTGAATGCCGCAATAGGGTTGGCAGCAAACGTGCATGGACTTCCGCAAGCGGTTTAAAGCGTTTCAGAGCTATCTAGAGCTAGCCTGTGCCCTTGCGACTGCGTCAAGGACTGTGGTGTGCTGGTGGGCGAGAACCGGTTTCCGAATCAGATGGGCAGGTCGGCCCCACATAGGCATGGCTCGCGTTCAATCCCCACCCATACTGCTTATACTGAAGATTCGTGAAAGCTCGAGGCAAGACCCGACCCACCTGGATCGGGGGACACGAGGTGATGATGCGGGAGAAGATCGAAGAGGTTGTGAGCGCAGCCATAGTCGCCGCGGTTGAATCCGGTGAGCTGGCCATCGAGGAGGTTCCAGATCCGTCGGTCGAGCGCCCGCGTGACAAGAACCATGGCGACTGGGCCACCTCGATCTCAATGAAGCTCGCCAAGCAGGCGAGGAAGAATCCCCGCGAAATTGCCCAGATAATCGCCACCAAGATCCCCACAGGTGACTTCATAGAGTCTGTGGAGATCGCCGGCCCGGGCTTCATCAATATGAGACTCTCGGCCAAGGCACTCCAAGACGTGGCCCGCGAGGCCAGGACGCTCGGGATGGACTTCGGCCGCGTCGACATGGGGCACGGTCGTAGCTGCCAGATCGAGTTCGTCAGCGCCAACCCCACGGGCCCGATGCACGTGGGTCACGGCAGGTGGGCTGCACTCGGCAACGCGCTCGCTAACGTGCTGGAGCATGCCGGCTGGAAGGTTCAACGCGAGTTCTACATCAACGATGCCGGCTCGCAGATGAACAACTTTGCGCACTCCATCGACGCGCGCTACATGCAGCTGTGCGGTATCGATGTGGAGCTGCCCGAGAACGGCTACGGCGGCGCCTATATCACCACGATCGCGCAGATGATACTCGACGCCGACGGTCACAAATGGGTGGATGTTTCCGACGAGGAACGCTCGCTGCACTTCCGCGAGCTCGCCTACAAGATGATGCTCGAGCACATGCGTGAGGTGCTATCCAGCGTGGGCGTGGAGTTTGACAACTGGTTCTCCGAGCGCTCGCTCTACGAGAAGGGCGACGACGGCGAATCGGCGATCGACAAGGTGTTGGCCCGCCTCGGCGAACTGGGCTACACCTACGAGAAGGAAGGCGCACTCTGGTTTCGGACCACCGATTTTGGCGACGACAAGGACCGCGTACTCGTCAAGAATGACGGCTCGTACACCTACTTCACGCCTGACATTGCCTACCATTCCAATAAGTTCGCCCGCGGCTTCGACCGTGTGATCGACATCTGGGGTGCCGACCATCATGGTTACGTCTGCAGGATGCAGACGGCAATGCAGGCGCTCGGCAACGGTGGCAAGCTCGACGTTCTCTTGGGGCAGCTTGTCAACCTCTTTCGCGGCGGCGAGCCTGTGAGGATGTCCAAGCGTACCGGCGAGATGGTTACGTTCGAGGAGCTCATCGAGGAGGTCGGCGCCGACGCCACCAAGTATCTAATGCTGTGCAAGTCGACAGATCAACCCATCGACTTTGACATCGAGGTTGCCAAGAAGCAGGACTCCTCGAACCCCGTCTACTATGTGCAGTATGCGCATGCGAGGATCTGCTCGATCCTGCGCCGTGCCGGTAAACCCGTCGACGACGATGCGGACCTATCGCTTCTCACCGACTCGGCTGAACTCGAGCTTTGCCGCAAGATCTCCGAGTTCGCCGAGATCGTGGAGTCTGCGGCGCGTGACTATGCGCCCTACAGGCTAACCCACTACATAGAGTCACTGGCGGCTACGTTCCACCAGTTCTACACCAACTGCCAGGTCCTCACGGACGACGAAGCGCTGACAGCGGCGAGGATGTACCTGGCAGATGCCACGAGGAGCGTTCTGCAATGCTCTCTCTCGATCCTTGGAGTCAGCGCGCCCGAGAGAATGTAAGACCCGAACGGAGGAGATCAAACGATGAGCACCACAGAGATCGCACCGGAGCACGGAGACAACATCAAGACCGAAGAGCTGGGGGCGGTTCTGCCGCTCACAGCCAATATCGACGACTCCGACATCCACGAGAAGCACCTCTGGATTGGAGGCGTTAACGCCTCGAAGCTGCCCAAGTCCACTAGCTCGCCACTGTTCATCATGGACGAGGAGCACATCCATGCAAGGCTTGCCGAGTACCGTGAGGGCATGGCTGCGCAGTTCGAGCGCAGCCGCGTCAGCTACGCTGCAAAGGCCTTCATCTGCAAGGCGATGTGCAAGATCGTAGAGGAGGAGGGCTGCAATCTGTTGGTCTGCAGCGGCGGTGAGCTTGCGATTGCGCTGGCAGCCGGATTTCCGGCCGAGCGAATTGTGATGCATGGGAACAACAAGTCGGAGGAGGAGCTTCAGGAGGCCCTCACTGAGGGCGTCGGGCGCATTGTCATTGACTCCTGTGCCGAGGTTGGCAGGATTGACCTTCTTGCCGAGCTGTTCGACTGCAAGCCCAAGGTCATGCTCAGGGTGCGTCCTGGCGTTCACGCGGACACCCACAGCTATATCCAGACCGGCGAGGAGGACTCCAAGTTTGGCGTCAGCATCTCCAACGGCGAGGCCATGGACGCCATCAAGATGATCCTCGACTCCGATAACATGGAGTTTGTCGGCTTCATGTCCCACATTGGCTCGCAGATCTTCGACCTCGAGCCCTACGATAAGGAGATCGACGTCCTGGTCGACTTTGCGTGCAAGGTGCGTGACGAGCTCGGCTACACCGCGGACGAGATCGATCTGGGCGGCGGACTGGGCATCGCCTATACCAAGGACGACGAGCCTACCTCCATCACCGACTTCACCAAGCGCATCGGTGCCCATATGAAAGAAAAGTGCGAGCAGGCCGGTTTCCCAATGCCGCTCGTGGCTGTGGAGCCTGGCCGCTCTATTGTTGCTAACGCCGGCGTCACCTGCTACAAGGTCGGCACGGTGAAGCAGATCCCCGGTATCAGGACCTACGCCGCCGTCGACGGCGGAATGAGCGACAACATCCGCCCCGCCCTCTACGGCTCCAAATACGAGGCCATCGTCGCAAACAAGGGCTTCTACCCGCGCACCGACGTTGTGACCATCGTAGGCAAGCACTGCGAGACCGGCGACACGCTTATCAAGGACGCCTCGATCCAGCCGGTGGAGGAGGGCGACATCATCGCGATCTTCGGGACCGGAGCCTACTGCTACACGATGTCGTCCAACTACAACTCGATTACTCGTCCCGCCGTGGCCTTCGTCCGTGACGGGAAGTATAGGATCGTCGTTAGGGCGCAGACCTACGACGACCTGCTGGCTTGCGACGTCTGCGACGACTAAATAGGAGCTACACCTAATGAGGACCATTAACATCGGCCTTATCGGACTCGGAACCGTAGGCGGCGGTCTCGTCGAGATCCTTCGTAGGCACCACGATGGCTTTGTCCGCCATCACGGGCTCGATATCCGCATCGCGCGCATAGCGTCTCGCAGCCGCCAAAAGGCGGTGAACCTTGGCGTCGAGGATATCTTCACCACCGACATCGACTCCGTGGTGACCGATCCGAACATAGACATAATCGTCGAGCTAATCGGGGGGACGGGAGTCGCCAAGGATGTCATCATCGATGCGCTCGAGGGTGGTAAGCACGTCGTTACCGCCAACAAGGCGGTCATGGCCACATATGGTGAGGAGGTCTACGAGGCTGCCGCGAAGGGTGGCGTTTCGATTCTCTTCGGCGGGTCTGTGGGTGGCGGCATCCCCATCATCGGGCCGATGAAGCACTCGCTTGTGGCCAACCAGATCACCTCGGTCATGGGGATCGTCAATGGCACGACTAACTACATGCTCACCCGCATGGGCGAGGGAGGGCTAGACTACGCCGAGGCTCTTCGCGAGGCGCAGCGTAAGGGGTTTGCCGAGGCCAACCCCTCCGCCGATGTCGACGGGTTTGACGCCGCCGCCAAGATTGCGATACTGGCCTCAATAGCGTTCAACTGCCGCATCTTTATGGACGACGTCCACGCCGAGGGGATAACCAAGATCAGCCCCGTCGACCTCCAGTTTGCGGATGAGATGGGTTACTCGATCAAGCTCCTTGCTATCGCCAATCTGCGTGAGTCCGGCGTCGAGGTGAGGGTTCACCCTGCGATGATCCCGCATACCCACCAGCTCTCACGCGTCAACGGTGTCTACAACGCCATCTACGTCGTGGGCGATTTCGTGGGAGAGGCTATGTTCTTCGGGGAGGGTGCGGGCGCGGGACCGGCCGCCTCCGCTGTGGTCGCCGATGTCATCGAGACCTCCAAGCTCATCGCCGACGGGGTTACGGTTTTTCGGGGCTGCACCTGCACCGATAGGCTCCCGATACTTCCGATGGAGAGCCTGGAGACCGAGTACTACATTCGCATCCCCGTCTACGATAGGCCGGGTGTGTTCGCGGAGGTCGCCAAGATCTTCGCCGCGCAGGAGATCTCAATCAAGTCGGTGGTGCAACGCGGTGGCGACGGGCGAACAACCGATCTTGTGGTCATTACGCATCGTGCCTGTGAGGGTCCTATCCAGCAGGCCATGAAGGGTCTGATGGGAACCGAGGTCATCATCAGCGAGCCGCAGCTCATAAGGCTGGTTCACTAGATCTGAACGGTGTCGATCGCCGGAAAGGCTGATCTTTAAAAGGGTGCTCGCGACAGCCAGCAAGCACCCTTTTAAAGATCGTCTGCTATCTGCCCCAGCCGACCTACGTTTACTCCACTGTGTATCTCTTCACAGCGTCCTCGTCGAGGGTGACCCCAAGCCCGGGTCCGTCGAATGGGCGCACGAGTCCGTCCTCGAAGACGATCTTCTCGTTGATCAGGCTCGGACGCCCCTCCTCCTCAAAGTCCATGAACTCGCAGGCATAGGAGATGGTTTTGAGTCCGCATCCGGCATGCACGATCGCGCTCATGCCAAGCTCGCTCTCCGATTGGCTACCGATCATCATCTGGCGCTGGAAGCCCTCGCACAACCCTGCGATCTTGCGGCCCATCGTGAATCCGCTGCGCGGGATCTTTATCATCAGCACAGACAGCGCGTCTATGTCGATCTGGTGCGCGATGTCGCCAATGGTGAAGTTTGACTCGTCACCCACCACAGGAATGTCAATGGAATGCGCGAGGCGTACGCGGTCGCGCTCGTTATGAGCATCGATGGGCTCTTCAAAGTAGTCGAGCTCGCCGCGTGTGGCTTCGTAGACCCTCATGGCATCGAAGTAGGAGTACATCTGGTTGCCATCGATGTAGAGCTTGGTGTCCGGACTCACCACGTCGCGCAACATGTTGATACGCATGATGTCGGCATCGGGGTTCGTGCCGCCCTTAACCTTGAAGGCACGGTAGCCGCGGGAGTCGAGTTCGCGCGCCTGATCGAGCATGTCCTCGTCGCTGGTGAGCCAGAGTATTCTGCTGGGCCGGATGCCCTCGCGATAGCCGCCGAGCAACTTGTGGATCGGCTTGCCGCAGGCCTTGCCGATGATGTCCCATAGAGCCACGTCCACTCCGCCCTTGGCGGCGAGGTTGGACTTGATGAAGCCCATCTTCTCGTGGATCTTCTCGACATCGAACGGGTCTAGTCCGACGATCAGGGGAGCGAGGTGGTCGTTGATGATATGCACCATGCCCTTCTGGGTCTCGCCGTATATGTTTTCGCGCGGGATCGCCTCGGATATGCCCTCAATGCCCTCGTCGGTGGAGATGCGCACGAGCACGTGCGACTGGGCGGTCATCTTGCCTGTCGCCCACTCCATCACATGCGGCAACGGGAGCCTAACAGGGATTGCCTTGACACCGGTTATCTTCATGGACTGAAACCTCCAATCCGTTTGAATCTGGTGGTGCACATCAGATCGAGTTGAGTCGCTGCGCCACCAAATGTTACAAACTACCCTCATCTAGATCATATTCCTTCGAACGCAAATGTAGAGGCGCATCTGTCTCTGCGAATCAACTGATTCATTCGAAAACAATCGGTTGCACCTTTGACCAAACACATGTCTTGTCAGGTGTCTTGTCAGCTGCATACTGTGTATGACCCGCGGTGGGGGAGCGCTGCTGCGCATGGGCGGGTCCTTGAGGAATGCATACCGACCGATAGGAGAGATACCCATGCCCGGAAGCATCGTCGATGAGATAGACGAGCTAAAGAGGAGCCGCGATGCGGTGATTCTGGCCCATTACTACGTCCCCGGGGACGTGCAGGATGTGGCCGACTACGTAGGGGACTCGTTCTACCTGGCTAAACTTGCCGTCGAGCTCCCGCAGAGCACCATCGTGCTTTGTGGGGTTGAGTTCATGGGGGAGAGCGCCAAGCTGCTCAACCCTGATAAGACCGTGCTGCTTCCCGACCCGGAGGCGGATTGTCCGATGGCCCACATGGTCTCCAAATCGGACGTGGACATGGCGCGCGAGAGGTACGGCGACGACCTGGCGGTGGTCTGCTATGTCAACTCCACCGCTGAGATCAAGAGCTGGTCTGACGTGTGCGTGACCTCCTCTAACGCCGTCAAGATCGTCAGTGCACTCTCACAGAGAAACATCCTATTCATCCCTGACAGGAACCTGGGTAGATACGTGGCTGAGCAGGTTCCCGACAAGAACATAGTTACGATAAATGGCTACTGTCCGCGGCACGAGTTTATCTCCACCGCCGAGGTCGCTCACCTCAAGCGCATGTTCCCGGACGCGCCGGTTCTCTCGCACCCAGAGTGCAACTCCGGCGTGATCGAGCTCTCCGACTACATCGGCTCTACGTCTGGGATCATCGAGAGGGCCGAGTGTGGGAAGGAGACCGACTACATCATATGCACCGTGAACGGGGTCGCCCATGAGCTAGCACGGCGCACTCAGGGGAGCGGCAAGCGTTTTCATTTCCCGCAGACCACCCCGCGCTGCCTCGATATGGAGGGCGTGACGCTGGAGCGTCTAGTACGGTGCCTTGCAAACGGTGAGGGAGAGGTGGCTGTTCCCGACAACTCCGAGGCTGCGAGGCTCACGCTTGAGAGGATGCTCGAATATGCCGCTCGATGAGAAGGCTGGAGCGTTGTGGGATGTCGGAGTCGAATCGGCACCCGAGACGGGTGGGGCGAGCGACGCCGTGAGCGAGATCGTCTGTGACGTGGTGATTGCCGGGTGCGGGGTCGCTGGACTCTACACCGCGTTGAACCTGCCTTCGGACACCAGGATCGTCATGCTGTCGAAGGGCCCTCTCGAGGAGTGTGACTCAATGCTCGCCCAGGGAGGTATCTGCGTGTTGAGGGATCGCTCCGATTACGCCTCTTATCTCGAGGACACGATGAGGGCGGGGCATTACGAGAATCGCTACGAGAGCGTCGACATTATGATCCGCTCCAGCCGCAGGGTCATAGACGACCTGGTGGAGAGGGGAGTGCGCTTCGAGCAGGATCCCGATGGTGAGCTTGTCTATACCAGGGAGGGGGCGCACTCGAGTCCCAGGATCTGCTTTCACGAGGACATTACCGGCAGGGAGATCACTTCGGTTCTCCAGCGCGACGTCAAGCGCCTGAGTAATGTGACGATCCTCGAGAATACCCCGATGATCGATATCATCGAGTCTCAGGAAGCTGTGGGTGCCTACGCCGAGCCCATCCACGTCAGCTGCGCGGGAATAATCGCCTGCGACCCCGATGGCAACAAGATCAGGATCCTAGCCACCTCGACGGTGCTTGCCACAGGCGGGATCGGTGGCCTTTACGAGCACTCCACCAACTACCCGAACCTTCAGGGTGACGCCTGCCGCATAGCACGCGACCACGGTGTGTCGCTGCAGGACATGGACTACGTGCAGATCCACCCAACCAGCCTCTACACCGGAAGGCCGGGCAGAGCCTTTTTGATATCGGAGTCCTGTCGCGGGGAGGGTGCGATCCTTCTGAACGGTTCCGGCAAGCGCTTCATCGACGAGCTACAGCCGCGCGATGTGGTGAGCCGCGCTATATTCGCCGAGATGGAGCGCGAGGGAAGCGAGCACGTCTGGCTCTCCTTCGAGCGGATCAGCGAGGAGGAGATACGCTCCCACTTCCCGCACATCTACGAGGAGTGTCTGAAAGAGGGGTACGATATCACCAAGGAGCCAATTCCTGTCGTTCCCGCACAGCACTATTTCATGGGCGGGATCCATGTCGACAAAGACGGGCAAACCTCGATGGACTCGCTCTATGCGGTAGGCGAGACCGCCTGTACCGGCGTGCATGGCAAAAACAGGCTCGCCAGCAACAGCCTGCTCGAGGCTTTGGTGTTCGCGCAGAGGGTCGCGCACAGGATCTCCACCGGCGAGAGCCTGCCCGACGATGGCTTCGATGGCACGGGGGAGAGGTGTCTGCTGGACAACTCTTTCTACAAAAACGACTACTCCGCGATCGCGCTCGAGGCGATCATAGGCATTGGGAGATGATCCAGTGAACCCAGTTACATTCGCGGTTGTCGCGGACGATTACATCAGGATGGCGCTGCGGGAGGACATCTCCAGCGAGGACGTTAGCACGCAGGCCATCTGCCCTAACGGCGCGCCCTGCGAGGTCTCGCTGGTCGCCAAGCAGGAGGGGGTCATCGCCGGACTTGGTGTGTTTGCAAGGGTCTTCTCGATGCTCGACCCTAAGAGTTCTGTGGATGCTGCGGTCGCAGATGGAGATGAGATCCGCCCAGGGCAACTTCTAGCCATCGTCTCGGGCGACGTTAGGGCCGTCCTCTCCGGTGAGCGCACGGCTCTCAACTACCTGCAGCGTATGAGCGGGATCGCCACTAAGACCAGGCGCATGGTACAGGCGCTCGAGGGAACCGGCACGAGGATCGTGGACACTCGCAAGACGACACCCGGAATGAGGATTTTCGAGAAGGAAGCCGTGCGTATCGGCGGCGGAACCAACCACCGCTACAACCTGTCCACTGCGGTGATGCTCAAGGACAACCATATAGATGCGGCGGGGAGCATCGCCAATGCTGTAAGGTGCGCAAGGAAAAGAGTTCCGTTCACCTGCATGATCGAGGTAGAGGTTGAGAACCTGGAGATGGTCGCTGAGGCGCTGGAGGCTGGTGCGGACATCATCATGCTCGACAATATGGCCATCGACGAGATGCGCTCCGCCATCGAGCTGGTGGCCGGACGCGCCAAGACGGAGATCTCTGGAAACGTCGATGAACCGGCGCTGAGACTCCTTGCCGATCTTGGCGTCGACTATATCTCGTGCGGTGCGCTGACGCACTCCAGTCCGATTCTCGATCTCTCGCTCAAGCATCTTCGCATCCTCGAGGGAGGAGAGCTGTGAGCAGTCAGAAGAGAAGAGAGCTCCTGGCTGAGAGGCTCAGAGGGTCCAGCAAGCCCGTCACTGGGTCGTCTCTCGCCAAGATGATGGGCGTCAGCAGACAGGTTATCGTCCAGGACATCGCGATACTGCGCACGAGCGGGATGGAGATAGTCTCCACCAACCGTGGTTATATCGCGCCGAGCGCCACCGCTGGCACCGCAGTGCGAGGAGACTCCCAGGACGGACTACCGAAGCGCCCCACAAGGCTCTTCAAGGTACGCCATGGTGTCGATCAGACGGAGGAGGAGCTCAACGCCATCGTCGACATGGGCGGGCGCATCGAAGATGTGATGGTCAACCACCGCTCCTACGGCACTATCTCAGTGGAGCTCGGCATCAAGAGTCGTAAGGACGTTGCCGCCTTCATGGACAAGATCCAAAATGGCAAGTCGTCGCCTCTGATGCTCATCACGGACGGCTATCATTTTCACCACGTCTCCGCGGACACCGAGGAGGAACTGGACGATATCGAACGCATGCTCTCCGACATGGGCCTTCTAGTGATGTTCAGCGATTATGAGCGGGCCGTTCTCGTCTGAGGCTTAACGGGGCCGACTGCGCCGTTCGGTCGCCCGTGCCTACGATCTCGTTTCAAAAGCGCTCCGAGCAGCTCTATGCAACGCCACCGCACCTTTCCATTCGCTACATGAGCCTGAATGGAAAAACGTCGATTTGCTAATATGGGAAACGCTATGCAAGGCGCCGGGGAGGGCCGGCGATTATCAGCATGTAGGCGCATGCGCGGCAGGGTCTTGGGATCCGATTCCGGCAGCGTCCGCAGGGTCGCGAGGAGAATGAGGCTCATGGCATACTTCTATCCCGAAACCGCTCACACGTTCAACGAGTATCTCCTAGTGCCCGGGTACTCCTCTTCTGAGTGCATCCCCGACAAGGTGAGCCTCCGCACCCCGCTTGTGAGGTTTAAGAAGGGGGCGGAGTCGGACATCTACCTTTCGATACCCCTTACCTCGGCCATTATGCAGTCGGTCTCCGATGACAAGATGGCCGTGGCGCTTGCCACCGAGGGTGGCCTCTCTTTCATTTATGGTTCGCAGTCCATTAAAGATGAGGCTGCGATGGTCGCGCGCGTCAAGGACTACAAGGCAGGCTTTGTTGAGAGCGATTCCAACATCTCGCCCGACATGACGCTTGCGCAGGTCGTCGAGCTTAAGGCCCGTTCCGGCCACTCCACGATGCCCGTTACTGAGGACGGCACCGCCCATGGCAGGATCCTGGGTATCGTTACCAGCCGCGATTACCGTCTCTCTAGGATGTCGCTCGATGCCAAGGTGCGTGACTTCATGACTCCGCGCGAGAAGCTGATCGTGGCGGGGAAGGACACCACCCTCTCAGAGGCCAACGACATCATTTGGGATCACAGGCTAAACGCGCTTCCCATCGTTGATAACGAGGACAGATTGCTGTCATTGGTTTTCCGCAAGGACTATGACTCCCACAAAGAGAACCCTAACGAGCTGCTCGACACTCACAAGCGTTACATGGTTGGAGCCGGCATCAACACGCGCGACTACAAGGACAGGGTGCCCGCGCTGCTCGAGGCGGGCGTTGATGTGCTTTGCATCGACTCCTCCGAGGGCTTCACCGAGTGGCAGAGGCTTACGCTCGAATGGATCAAATCCGAGTACGGCGACTCCATCAAGGTCGGCGCCGGCAACGTGGTCGATAGCGAGGGATTCAAGTTCTTGGCCGATTGCGGGGCCGACTTCGTCAAGGTTGGCATCGGTGGTGGATCCATCTGCATCACCCGAGAGCAGAAGGGCATAGGCCGCGGACAGGCTACCTCGCTCATCGACGTCAACAGAGCTCGCAATGAGTATTTCGAGAAAAACGGCGTCTATGTGCCGATCTGCTCGGATGGCGGCATCGTCTACGACCACCACATGACGCTGGCGCTCGCGATGGGTGCGGATTTCCTGATGTTGGGCCGCTACTTCGCTAGGTTCGACGAGAGCCCCACGGCTAGGGTCAACATCAACGGCAGCTATATGAAGGAGTACTGGGGAGAGGGCTCCGCACGCGCCCGCAACTGGCAGCGCTACGACATGGGCGGCAAGGAAAGCCTGTCCTTTGAGGAGGGCGTCGACTCCTACGTACCCTATGCGGGGTCGCTCAAAGAGAACGTGGCACAGACGCTGATCAAGATGCGCTCGACCATGTGCAACTGCGGGTCGCTCTCCATACCGGAGTTCCAGGAGAAGGCAAAGCTCACGCTCGTCAGCTCAACCTCGATCATCGAGGGCGGCGCACACGACGTGGTTCTCAAGGACTCCACTTCCGCCTCTACTGGCGGCTATAGGTGATCTCGAAGGAGGAAGAGGTTGATTTCGGAGTACAGGCCACAGGAGATCGAGCTCAAGTGGCAGAAGATCTGGGAGGACACCGAGGCGTTCAAGGTCTCCGATGACCCCTCCAAGCCCAAGATGTACGTGCTCGAGATGTTCCCGTATCCCTCGGGTGACATCCACATGGGCCACGTGCGCAACTACACGATCGGTGATGTGATCGCGCGTTACGCGAAGATGCGTGGCTACGACGTTCTCCACCCGATCGGATGGGACGCGTTCGGGCTTCCTGCCGAGAATGCCGCCATCAAGCGCAACTCACATCCCGCCGAGTGGACCTACTCCAACATCGACACCCAGATGACCTCCTTCAAGCGCATGGGGTTCTCCTACGACTGGGACAGGACCGTGCGTACCTGCGATCCTGAGTACTACCACTGGGGACAGTGGATCTTCCTCAAGCTCTATAAGATGGGGTTGGTGGAGCGCAAGTCGTCCCCGGTCAACTGGTGTCCGGATTGCAAGACCGTGCTCGCCAACGAGCAGGTTCTCGACGGAGCGGAGTGCTGGAGGTGCGGCTCGACGGTCGATAAACGCGAGCTCGAGCAGTGGTACTTCAAGATTACCAACTACGCGCAGGAGCTCCTCGACGACCTCTCCAAGCTCGAGGGGTGGCCGGAGCGCGTCAAGCAGATGCAGGACAACTGGATTGGTCGCTCCGAGGGTGCGGAGGTCGACTTCACCCTCTGCGACAAAAAGGGTGAGCCAACCGATGAGAAGATCACTGTGTTCACCACCAGGGCCGACACCCTATTCGGATGCACGTTTTTCCTGCTGGCGCCGGAGCATCCACTCGTGAGGGAGTTTACCGAAGGCACCGAGTATGAATCTGCAGTTCAAGAAGTCATCGAGATCGCTCACCGCTCCACCGCTGTTGAGCGCTCCATGGGCAGCCGCGAGAAGCACGGCGCTTTTACCGGGCGTTACGTTGTCAACCCCGTCAACGGCGAGAAGGTGCCGATCTGGACCAGCGACTACGTGATGATGGACTACGGCACCGGCGCGGTCATGGCCGTACCCTCCGGCGACCAGCGCGACTTCGAGTTTGCGCGCAAGTACGGGCTGCCGATCGTTCCTGTGGTCCTTCCTGAGGACGACCCGCTTTACGAACGCCTCAAGGACGAGCGTGAGCGCGTGGTCACAGAGGTTGAATGGGAGGAGGCCTTTGATTGCGAGGGCTTCATGGTGCAGTCCGGGCAGTTCACGGGCCTTAGGGGAGGAAAGGGTTCCGAGGGCTTCAGCGCGGTCATCGACTTCCTCGCCGAGAAAGGGGAGGGCCGCAAGACCGTCACCTTCAGGCTCCGCGACTGGCTCATATCCCGCCAGCGCTACTGGGGAAACCCGATTCCCATCATCCATTGCCCGGAGTGTGGGATAGTGCCGGTGCCGGTCGAGGATCTCCCGGTGGTGCTCCCGATGGATGTGGACGTAACTCAGGGTCAGACGCTTCGGGACGTGCCGTCCTTCTACAACGTCAAGTGTCCTAAGTGCGGCGCGGACGCTCACAGGGAGACCGACACGATGGACACCTTCACCTGCTCCTCGTGGTACTACCTGCGCTACGCCGACCCGCACAACGAGGAGCTACCATTCGACCGTGACAAGGCTGACAGGTGGCTTCCGACCGACCAGTACATCGGCGGAATCGAGCATGCGATTTTGCATCTGCTCTACTCACGCTTCTTCGTGAAGGCGCTGCGCGACGCCGGGATGCTCGGATTCGATGAGCCGTTCCAGAACCTCCTCACACAGGGAATGGTCAAGCTTGACGGGGCTGTGATGTCCAAGTCACTCGGCAACGTCATCGCTCCCGAGGACATGATCGCCAAGTACGGCGCCGATGCGCTGCGCGCCTACATCCTGTTCATGGCCCCGCCCGACAAAGATCTTGAGTGGTCCAATGAGGGACTCGAGGGCATGTGGCGCTTCATGAACAGGGTTTGGAGGATCGTGCAGATCCTGATGGGGGAGGAGGACGACTTCCTCGACGCCAATCAGATCGTGAGCATGGATGCTGCAGGGCTCGAGAAGGCCAACGCCGAGCTCCTGCGCGAAATGCACCGAGTGATGGGCAAGGTCACCGATGATATGGAGAGACGGAGCTTCAATACGGGCATAGCTGCTTTGATGGAGCTCGTCAACAAGACGACCTCATATCTTAAGATTCCCGCTGAGCAGCGTGATGCCGCGCTCTGTAGGCAGGTGGCTACTACCATCGTCGAGCTGCTCTCGCCCGTGGCACCCCATTTTTGCGAGGAGCTCTACCACGAGGTTCTCAACGGCACGATCTCCATCAACGATGTGCCCTGGCCCAGCTTCGATCCAGAGCTAGCTAAGGCCGACGAGGTGGAGATCGTCATACAGGTCAATGGGAAGATCAAGGCCCATGCTATGGTGGCGGCGGACATCTCTGAGGATGAAGCCAAGTCCATGGCTCAGGAGCTAGTTGCCAAGAACATCGAGGGCAAAGAGATTAAGAAGGTTATCTTCGTGCCCGGAAAGCTAGTCAACATCGTCGCGAAGTAGTAGGGGTCCGAAGCCGGGCCTCTTCATGAGGAAGGATCCAGATGATCAGGGAGATTGTCACCGACACGGAGTTCCTCGCCAAGCCTTGCGAGCCCGCCACCGCTGAGGATGCGGACGTGGCGCAGGACCTGCTTGACACGATGGAGTCCATCGGGGATGACTGTGCGTGTTTGGCTGCTAACCAGATCGGCGTGCAGAAGCGCATCATCGCTTACGAATACGACGGCAAGTACTACGTGATGTTCAATCCGGAGATAGAGAAGGCCGCAGTGCCCTTTACCGCCAAGGAGAGCTGTCTTTCTCTTAAAGCCGAGAGCACGGTCAAGCGCTTCAGGCGAGTCACCGTGGCCTACCAGGTTATTAAGGATGGCGAGCTCGACAAGCGCAAGCGCAAGATCCAAGACTGGAACGCTGAGGTCGTCCAGCACGCGATCGACCACTGCAACGGCATCCTCGTGTAGAAGAGAGGGGAGCCGGGTTTCCCAACAGCGTTTTCATCGCAGTGTCCCTAAAGTGCAAAGCCTATCAGTCTAAATGATTTACTTTACATAAGATATATTATCAGACTTAAACGCGAGAAGAAGTTATTGCCTGTGTCTAGACTGAATCAGGAACTTGATCT
>CAYRYP010000031.1:0-15686 GCA_964428485.1 uncultured Coriobacteriaceae bacterium | reverse complement strand
GGAACGGGGTTTTTAGCTGAAGGCAACGGGACTGGCATTCTGCTTATGATGGCGCAGATGGAAGAGCACCATCTTGATCCCCCCGAGTTCTATCCGGCGATAGATCATTTCAAAGTGATTCTTAGGCGTCCGCATGGAGATGGTAGGCACAGCGTCGCTACAACAAAGGAAAAGGCTACCATCGAGGTTTTGCTTCAAGAGGGCGATGAGATGTCTATTCGGGAGCTTGCCGAAAAAAGCGGCATGTCGATTAGCCAGGCGCGTCGTCGGGTGAAAGACCTTATTAAGTGCGGTACCGTTGAGGCAACAGCATCGACAACGAGCAAAAATCGGAAATATCGGCTTGTCTAATTGTATCGCCGTGCCCCCGACGGGGACGGAGTTTGGAAAGTTAGGCGCGCTGGGTGTTACCGGGTACGATGTCCGTTGCCGTTCGCTCGCGCTTTCAGTGGCAGCTTCGTCTCTTGTGCGCTATCATAAACGCGAAGCGATCAGGCACGTCGAGTTGCGTATCTCCCACCTCACTTTCGAACGGCGTTTCGGATACAGGCGTAGGGACATCCTAAAGTCCTGATCATCCATTGAGTTCCAAGTCATTCCAGAACCGGCGGATAGCCGGACTTCTCATCAGTCAAACAAACAGCATCGCGGAGAGCTAGCATTGCGCCTAGCGCCGGTGCTTCCCAGTGCGACTATGTATCAGGTAGAAAGATGGGACAGAAGACCCATTTTGGTTAACACATCCACTTCGGGGGATGTGGGTACACATAGGAGGAGGACAACTTGAAGTTCTTCGTCGATACCGCCAACTTGGACGAGATAGCCGAGGCGGCATCCTGGGGGGCGCTTGCAGGCGTCACCACCAACCCGAGTCTATATGCTCGCACCGGGGGTAGGCTCGAGGACTTTCCTAAGCACATCGAGAGGATATGTGACATAGTTCGCGGACCGGTCTCCGCCGAGACCATGTCCGAGACCGTGGACGATATGGTCGCCGATGGGCGCAGTCTTGCAGCTATCTCACCTCATGTTGTGGTGAAGATCCCGGTCACCCCCAACGGCCTTGCGGCCACCAGGGTGCTCGCTGACGAGGGCATCCGCGTCAACATGACTCTCGTCTTCAGTGTCCCGCAGGCCATCATGGCTGCCCGTGCGGGCGCACGCTACATAAGCCCCTTCATCGGACGTTTCGACGACATCGGGGAGGACGGGCTCGAGCAGGTGGCCGACATCGTCACAGCCATCAAGAACTATGACTTCACCGACGTGGGGGTCGCAGGCGAGCAGGTCGAGGTGATCGCCGCGTCCGTCCGCAGTGTCAACCACGTTACGCAGGCGGCGCTCATGGGGGTTGACGTCGCCACCGTGCCCTTCAACGTGTTGGAGAAGTGCATCAAGCACCCCCTCACCGACAGGGGCATCGAGCTGTTTGCAAATGATTGGGAAAAGGTCAGGAACGCATGATGACACCGGATACGATCGCAGAGGAAGCAACGGAGATGGTCTTTACGGCTCCGTCAGGTGCAGGTGATGCCTCCTCCGACGAGTCGGCGGATACTCCGAAGAGGGCGGGCCGCACTCCGCGCAGGAGGAGGATCGTTTCAGCCGAAGCCGAAGCCGCGCCTGAGACAGAGGCTCCTAGAGCCGACGCCGGGTCGGGCGAGAGTGCAGACAAGCAGCAGACCGGAGAGAGTCCAGAGTCTACAGATGGCTGGCAGGATCAGACCAGGGGTGACTCCTCTGGGCGCACCAAGCGCACCACTTCTACCAGACGTAACGTCTCCCGCAGCCGAAACGACTCCGGCCAGCAGGATCAACCCAGGCAGCAGGGTCAGCAGAAGCAGGACAACCGTCAGCAGGGCAGGAGGCAGGGTCAGCAAAAGCAGCAGAACCGCTCCGACTCTCACGGCGCACGCAACAACAGCGGCGGACGCAAGCCCCGTAGGCACCACCAGGGGCAGTATGAGCAGATTGAGCCCCAAGTCACCCGCGACGACATCGCCGCGATGAAGGTTGTCGAGCTCAAGTCTAGGGCAGCAGAGCTGGGCCTCGTCGTTAAGGTTGGCACCAAAAAGGACGAACTCGTCGACATGGTTTTCTCTGCGGAGATCCGCGCGGAGGGCTTTGTGGAGTGCGAGGGAGTGCTCGACCTCTTCTCTGAGGGCTACGGCTTTTTGCGCACCCGCGGTTATCTCCCCTCCGAGAACGACGTGTATGTGGGGGTCTCCACCATCAGGCGAAACGGCCTGCGAAAGGGCGACTGGATCAGCGGTCAGGTGCGTCCCGCGCGCGACAACGAGAAGTACGCGGCGCTTCAGCGCATCGACACCGTCAATGGACTGACTGTGGAGGAGTCGCGTCAGCGCTGCAAGTTCTCCGAGCTGACCCCGGTCTACCCCGACGAGAGGCTGGTTCTCGAGCATGGGGCGGATACCATCACCGCCCGCACGATCGATCTCGTCGCGCCGATCGGCAAGGGACAGCGAGGGCTGATCGTCTCTCCGCCCAAGGCCGGCAAGACCACGATCCTCAAGGAGATTGCGGCCTCGATCACAGCCAACAACCCCGACGTGCACCTGATGTGCCTTCTCGTGGACGAGCGTCCCGAGGAGGTTACCGATATGGAGCGCTCCATCAGAGGAGAGGTGATCTCCTCGACGTTCGACATGCCCTCCGAGAACCATATCGCCGTCTCCGAGCTGGTCATCGAGCGTGCCAAGAGGTTAGTGGAGACGGGACGTGATGTGGTGATCCTGCTTGACTCGATCACAAGACTCGCTCGCGCCTACAACCTCGCACAGCCGGCCTCCGGGCGAGTGCTTTCAGGAGGAGTTGACTCTACGGCACTCTACCCTCCCAAGAGGTTCCTTGGTGCCGCGCGCAACATTGAAAACGGTGGCTCCCTGACGATACTGGCTAGTGCGCTCGTTGAGACCGGATCGAAGATGGACGAGGTCATCTTCGAGGAGTTCAAGGGCACCGGTAACATGGAGCTCAAGCTCGACCGCGACCTCGCGGACAGGCGCATCTTCCCTGCTATCGACCCGATATCGTCGGGTACGAGGAAGGAGGAGCTGCTGATCGATGCTCAGGCCGCTCCGCTGATATGGGGTCTCAGGCGCGTGCTCGCCAACCTCAACAACACCGAGCGTGCGATGGAGATGCTCATCAAGAGCCTCAAGCAGACCAAGACCAACGCAGAGTTTCTGATGCGCACCGCGAAGAAGGCCAATCAGGGCAAGAACGGCTCCATCGACCTGTAGGTGAAACCCGCCGGGGGAAACCGTGTTATGGCCCGAGTCCCGCGGTGGTAACCTTTAGCAGCTCAGGGTCTTGTTCGGAAACCAAGACCGCCATCATCAAAGGAGTTGTAAGAGAATGAAGAAGGACATCCATCCCGAGTACGTCGAGTGCACGGTCAGGTGCTCCTGCGGGAACACCTTCGTGACCCGCTCCACCAAGTCGGAGCTGCGCATCGACCTCTGCAACAAATGCCACCCGTTCTACACCGGCCAGCAGAAGTTTGTCGACACCGGTGGACGCGTGCAGCGCTTCTCCGACAGGTACGGATCGGCCAGCGCCGCCGTGTTCGAGCGCGAGCAGGCCAAGAAGGCCGCAAAGCAGGAGGCTGCCGCCGCGCAGGAGGCTGCAAGGAAGGCCATCCGCGAGGAGAAGGCTGCAAAGAAGGCTGCCAAGGCCGCCGAGTATGCCAAGAAGGCGGAGGAAGAGGCCGCTAGGGCTGCCGAGCAGGCCGCGAAGGCCGAGGCTGAGGCTGAGGCGGCAGCAGAGGCCGGGGAGGCTGCTGCAGAAGAGGCCCAGGCCGAGCAGACCGAGGAGCAGGCCGAGTAGCCCTTCTCTCTAAACGGGAACCAGGACAGTCCTTGGACCGCGGAGGCGGTCGGAGGTCGGCCCATCGGCCGGCTCGCCGGCTGCCTCCGCTGCATATCATCGTAGTGGGAGCATCGGAGAGGCCCGAATGCCCCGAAGATGTCGGAAGAGGTGCGAGGCAATGAATGTCACTCTGCTCTATCACACTCCCGACCCGCAGAGGGCCGTCGCTACGGCTGCGCGCATATGCTATGCGTCGGTTGGGGCCGACGAGCTCATGCAGGGTATGCCCGACGAACAGGTGGAGAGGCTGTTGCGCACGGTGATCGCCTCCGGCCATCACTCAACGCTCGAGCACGCGTCCTATACGTTCGCCGTGGATGGCGTGTCGAGGGCTCTTACCCATCAGCTGGTGCGCCACAGGCTGGCCAGCTTCAACCAGCAGTCGCAGAGATATGTCGGCTTCGACGAGGAGCCGAGTGTGGTGGTACCTGAATCAATCTCCTCCGACCCTGTCAGGATGGAGGTGTTCCAGCGCGCGATCGATGCCGCATGGGAGGCCTACTCCACGCTCGCGAAGTCGGGGGTTCCCGCCGAGGACGCTAGGTTCGTGCTCCCCAACGCGTGCGAGAGCAAGATCGTGGTGACAATGAACATACGCGAGCTCCTGCATTTCTTCTCGGTGAGATGCTGCCGCAGAGCCCAGTGGGAGATTCGCGAGCTGGCGAACAGGATGCTCGAACTCGCAATGCCTACGGCACCGTTGATCTTCGCCGACGCCGGCGCGCCCTGCAGGCGCGGCGCATGCCCGGAGGGCAAGATGTCGTGTGGGAATCCGTACCCACGAGTGGAGAGGGATAGCTGACACATGTCCAGAAAAGGGGAGATAAGGCGCGCCCAGAGCTCCGATGGGGTGCTGCGCAAGACGCACGTGGGAGGCCAGGCGCTTCTCGAGGGTGTGATGATGCGCGGCAAGTACAACTGGGCTGTAGCGGTTCGCACCCCGGAGGGCTCCATCCACATCGAGGAGCACGACATAAAGGCCCGCACCGAAAACCACAGGTGGCTCGGTTGGCCGATCATTCGCGGCTGCAAGGCGCTTGTAGAATCGCTCGTCCTGGGCTTTAAGTCGCTCGACATCGCCGCCGAGAACGCCTACGACCTCGAGGAGGAGGACGACGTCGGGGACGACTCCGCATACGCCTCTGCACGTCAGGACGTTGTCGAGGATTTCGAGCGAGATGAAGGCCACCCCTCAGAGTCAGACGGAGACGATTCCGAATCCGATGGGAAGAGAGGCCTCGGGGCCATGATGGTGTTCGGTACCATCCTGGGCATCGTGCTCGCGGTGGCGATCTTCATCATGGCGCCCGCCGCGCTCTCGAACCTGATCGTGGGCGAGTACGATACCAACCCGATCCTGTGGAACGTCGTCGACGGCGTCATCAGGGTCGTCGTCTTTATCGCCTACATCTGTCTTATATCCAGGATGTCCGACATCAACAGGATGTTTCGTTACCATGGCGCCGAGCACAAGACCATACACTGCTACGAGCACGGCCTCCCGCTGACCCCGGATAACGCTTCGGGCTTCCCGACCCTACATGTGAGATGCGGAACCGCGTTTCTGATCATGACGATGATACTGGCCATCATCGTGTTCTCGCTGGTGCCGGTGGACCAGATCTGCACCGCCATAGGAATCGACGGAGGGCTAGGGCAGTTCGCCGTCGTGGTGATCTCTCGCATAGTACTCATCCCGCTCATCGCAGGAATAGGCTACGAGATAACTGTCAAGTGGGCCGGATCACATCCCGACAACCCGCTGGTGAGGGTGATATTGTGGCCCGGTCTCCAGATGCAAAAGCTCACCACCGGTGAACCCGACGACTCGATGCTGGAGTGCGCCATCGCCGCCATGGAGCTGGTACTGCGCCGCGAGGCGGCGGAGGAGGGGAGGGTCTACTCTGCGGAGTCGCCCCTCGTTGCGGTTGTTGCCGATAGTGTGGACAGCGCGTCAGATAGAGATGGCAAGGATCTGGGTGCCCGCGACGCAGCATGCAAAGGCCAAACATGCGAGGATGCACGATGCGGAAAGGGACGTCTCGAGCCCGGCCACATCTGACGGTCCCGCGCGCATCACCGACACGAGGGTTACCGCCATCGGAATGCACAGCAGCAGAAATGAAAGCCTCCATGGCTGCATCCCGCAGACGATGGGGTAAGCTGCGATCCACACGATGCCAAGCACTGCCAGTACGGGACAAGCAGCTCTTCCGATTCGCGCCCCTGCTGCTAGCGCGAGCGTCCTTCTGCCCCCTTTGGAGTCCTCGGCCATCGAACCCAGCTCCCTAAGCGCCTCGATAGAGCATGCGATGGCGGCTGGCCCTATGGCGGAGAACACCGTGGGGACGAAGAGCTCACCGATCATCGAGTAGGTGGCCCCAAGACACCCGAGCGCCTGCGCTAGGAAAGTCACGATGAGTCCGTATGGATGGCAGCGGTACCGCCAGGTCCCGAGATATGCGAGCATCTCGAGCGCCGCGAGTGCTATGACTGCGGCCATTCCGTACCAGACACCGGCGCTTACAAGGCCGTTGGTGCTCACGAGGAAGGTCCAGCCAAGCGCCACTGATAGTGCCGTGAACGCCCCAGCCGCGCCAGTGAGAAACGTCGTCCTGCTGTCTCCGGCGGTCGATGTCATCGGGTCGATCCCGCGACTAGATGCCGCAAACCTGCCGAACTTGCGCTCAAGGTACTCGGTTCGCTCCCGCTGCGAGTCGATGATGGAGCCGAGCGCCCTAGCCGCGAGCCCCACCCCGTGCAGGCAGATCGCGAGCAGGACGAGGGAGACGATCGTCCCTACAGACGCCTGGCCGTACCCCACGGCAACCCCGCAAGCCGATAGAGAGAGACACAAGGGTGGGGCCAACGCCACGGGCCACCGCCCGCTTTTGCCGCCGAGCATAGCTCTTACGGCGTCCCTTGCAGATCTTGATGGATCAACAGCCAAAGCGGCCCTCCCTGACCTCCTGTACAAACATGCGGAGATTTCCGTGCTTCTCGGCAATGATAGCCGACTCTCCCGCCGAGCAGCCGTCTTAACCCCAGCCGGTGCGTGCTATCATCTGTCCGATTGCCAGACAAGAGGGGGAAGACCTTAACATGCGAGAGAAGCTCGAGAAGATCATCGAGGCATACAGGGAGCTGGAGGAGAAGCTCGGGGATCCCGAGGTCGTCACCAACCAGAAGGAGTACACGAGGCTCGCCAAGGAGCATTCCGCGCAGGCCCCGCTCGCCCAGAAGGCGCAGGAGTACGTTCACGCGATGGACGAGCTGGAGTTTGCCAAGGAGCTGCTCAAGACCGAGAGCGACCCCGAGATGAAGGAGATGGCCCAGGAGGAGATCGCCATCGAGGAGGCCAAGATCGCCGAGCTCGAGGACGATATCAAAATCATGCTCTTGCCCGGCGACCCCAACGACGACAAGGACACCATAGTGGAGATCCGCGCCGGCGCCGGAGGCGATGAAGCCGCGATCTTCGCCGGGGACCTGTTCAAGATGTACAGCCGCTTCGTCGACGACGAGGGCTGGAAGATGGAGGTCATCAGCACCTCGGAGTCTGAGGCCGGCGGATACAAGGAGATCTCCTTCAAGATATCGGGCGACAAGGTCTACTCCCTAATGAAGTACGAGAGCGGGGTTCACCGTGTGCAGCGCGTCCCTAAGACCGAGTCTCAGGGGCGCATACATACCTCCACGGCCACGGTGGCGGTTCTGCCGGAGGCCGACGAGGTTGAGGTCGAGATCAACCCGGGCGACATCCGAATAGATGTCTACCGCGCGAGCGGCCCGGGAGGCCAGTGCGTCAACACCACGGACTCCGCGGTTCGCATCACCCATCTGCCTACTGGGTTGGTCGTGCAGTCGCAGGACCAGAAGTCGCAGCTGCAAAACCGCGAGGCCGCGATGCAGGTTTTGCGCGCCAGACTCTATGACAAGATGCTCTCCGAGCAGCAGGCAGAGCTTGGTGCCCAGAGGCGCAGTCAGATCGGTTCGGGCGACCGCGCCGAGAAGATCCGCACCTACAATGGCCCCCAGGATCGCGTGACCGACCACCGCATCGGCTACAACGGGACCTATAACGGCATCCTGCTCGGACAGGGTGGCAACGGACTGGCCGAGCTCATAACCGCGCTCGTGACTGCCGACCGAGCGAAGCGCCTGGAGGAGGCCGTCTGATGACGGATGCACCCTTGGGCGGGATCACGGCAGATTTAACGGTTCACGAGGCGCTGAAGGGCGCCTCGTCCTTCCTGGACTCCCACGGGGATCCATCCCCGGATATCTCTGCGAGGTGGGTGGTCGGTGCCGCCGTGGGGCACGACCCGGGGCAGCTTGCACTCGTCGCCGACTGCGTCCTAGGAGAGGATGCCGCGCGCGAAATGGACTCGATGCTTGAGCGCCGCGCGTCAGGCGAGCCCCTGCAGTACATATGCGGCCACGCTCCCTTCAGAAGGCTCGACATGATCTCTAGACCCGGAGTGTTCATCCCTAGGCCCGAGACCGAGGTTTTAGTGCAGGAGGCGATCGACGCACTGTCCGACTCGGCCCGCCAGCACCCGGGGGAAGGTCTTTTGATCGCCGACCCGTGTTGCGGTAGCGGCACCATCTGTGTGTCGCTGGCTCTCGAGATCCCTGGTTGCAGGGTTGTCGCCACCGACATCTCCGAGGATGCCTGTGCTCTTACAAGAGATAACGCTGCACTGGCCGGCGTCGCCGACAGGGTGGAGGTGCTTCACGGGAGCCTTCTGGAGCCGCTTCGATGCAAAAAGCTGGACGCGATAGTCTCCAACCCTCCTTACATCCCCACCTCCAAGATCGCCTCGATGTCACATGAGGTGGTTGGTTTCGAGCCTATGGCGGCTCTCGACGGGGGAGAGGACGGTCTCGACCTGTACCGGGAGATCCTCTCCCAGGCCCGGTCTCTCATGGCATCCGGCGGCTTTCTCGCCTTCGAGCTGGACGAGGAGACGCTTGAGGCCGCAGCGTTGCATGCTCGCGGTCTTTCGTGGATAGATCCCGGGAGCGTCCGCGTGGTGCGCGATCTGGCAGGTAGAGACAGGATACTTACCGTCAGGTGTCTATGAGTACAGGCGGTAGACCCGCGCCGCGCTCTATCATGGTCGAATAAGACAGCTCTCAGAGGGGGGAATGCGCAATGGATCGGAGCACGATGACGATTCGCACCAGCCTGACCGATCCGGACGCCGGGGCGATCGCACAGGTGGCCGAGGTTCTGCTAGACGGCGAGCCCGCGATCTTCCCTACCGATACCGTCTACGGCATCGGCATGGCGGCGGGTCCCGGGCGCTCGGACGATGCGATCTTTCACATGAAGCGCCGCAGTGCGCTACAAACACTTCCCTGGCTCGTGGCCTCGCCCGACGATCTCGCAAGGTACGGTCGTGACATTCCAGAGGGGTGCGTCGAACTCGCACGCGATCTGTGGCCGGGTGCGCTCACCATCGTGGTGCGCGCATCCGACGAGGTGCCCGAGAACTACCGCGCCTCTGATGGGACCATTGCGCTTCGGATGCCAAACAGTCCGGTGGCACTCGCCCTCATAGAGGCCCTTGGCATGCCGCTGTCCACCACCAGCGCCAACATCCACGGTAGGCCCGCCGTCGCATCCGCCGCCGAGCTCGACCCCGAGCTCGTCTCGCAGGTGCCCGTGGTGCTCGATGGCGGTACCATCCCCTCCGGGGTGCCCTCTACGATCGTCTCCTATGTGGACGGACATCCCCTTGTGATCCGCGAGGGTTCCATCCCAGCCTCGACCGTGCTCTCATACGTCTAAGCATCCCTTAGAGACGAACCGTCCACCGCGGCCGGCCTATCTGATGCTGCCTCAAATGCGCCCGGGCGCGCACTTTCCGGTTAACCACGTCCGCAAATCCGTCCTTATGCCTTAACATCTGATGTTGGCTGCGCGGGGAGACCGTTTCCCCGACGATGCGGCGTACGGGATGCGCGGGGGTTGAGATGAAGATTGCGATAGGGTGCGATCACGCCGGCTTCGAGCAGAAGGACGCGATAGTGGCGTTCATCAAAGGGCTCGGACATGAAATCACCGATGTGGGGTGCCATAGTGCCGACAGGGTTGACTACCCAGATTACGCAGAGAAGGTAGCGAGAACCATCACGAACGGGGAATGCGACTTGGGGATTCTCATCTGCGGCACCGGGATCGGCATGGCAATCGCCGCCAACAAGATCGCCGGGATTCGCGCCGCCAACGTCGTCAGGGCCGACATGGCGCCCCTCGCTAGGCAGCACAATGACGCCAACGTCCTCACCATCTCCGCTAGGTTCGTCGACGAGGCGGACAACGAGGATATCGTCAGGGCGTTTATCGAGGCGCAGTTCGAGGGCGGTAGGCACGTCTGCAGGGTCGATAAGATCCGCGCGATGGAAAGCGGTGGCGTCGGGGTCTGGTGACCCTGCCCAGACGCACCCGGTGCCCTCGCCAAGGCACCATTTGAAACCCTGCGGGGCCAAAGGCCCCCTTTAAGATCAAGAACCCAACAGGCCAGGACACGAAAGGTGGAAAAAGCCAGATGGACTACAGCAACCTCCAGAACCAGGACCCGGAGATCGCAGCCGTAATCGACGGAGAGCTCGCCAGGCAGCGCGACCGCATCGAGCTCATCGCGTCGGAGAACCTCACATCCATGGCCGTCATGGAGGCCATGGGAAGCGTTCTTACCAACAAGTACGCGGAGGGCTATCCGGGCAAGCGCTACTACGGCGGGTGCGAGGAGGTCGATAAGGCCGAAAACATCGCCCGTGAGCGCGCTTGCAGGCTGTTTGGCAGCAGGTTCGCCAACGTCCAGCCCCACTGCGGGTCGTCCGCCAACATGGCGGCATATATGACCCTCATGGAGCCTGGTGACAAGATCATGGGCATGGATCTTTCCAATGGAGGTCACCTCACCCACGGGGCCAAGGTCAGCTTCTCTGGGAAGGTGTACAGGTCGGTCTCATATGGGCTTGATCCTAAAACCGAGAAGCTCGACATGCAGATGGTCGCCGACATGGCGGAGCGCGAGAAGCCCCAGGTGATAGTGGCCGGCGCTTCCGCCTACCCGAGGATCATCGATTTTGAGGCCTTTGCTGAGATCGCTCGCAACGTGGGAGCCAAGCTCGTCGTCGACATGGCCCACATCGCCGGTCTGGTGGCAGCTGGTCTGCACCCGAGTCCTGTGGCGCACGCCGACATCACCACCTCAACCTCGCACAAGACGCTGCGCGGCCCCCGCGGAGGGTTTGCACTGACCAACGACGAGGATATCGCCGTCAAGCTCGACAAGGTGGTGTTCCCGGGCATCCAGGGTGGACCGCTTATGCACGTCATCGCAGCGAAGGCCGTAGCGTTTGGCGAGGCCCTGCAGCCGGAATTCCGCACCTACATGGAGCATGTGGTCGAAAACGCCGCGCAACTGGCCGCGGGGATGACCGCCGGTGGCCTTCGACTCGTCTCTGGGGGAACTGACAACCATCTGTGCCTCGTGGACCTCACGCCGGCCGGTGCCACCGGCGCCGAGACCGAGGAGCTTCTCGAGCGCGTGGGGATCACATGCAACAAGAACACCATTCCCAACGAGAAGCAGAAGGCATCCATCGCCAGTGGCGTGCGCGTTGGGTCTCCCGCGATGACGACCCGCGGCTTCACCGCCGACGAGGCCTACCGTGTAGGCGAGCTCATTGCCAAGGCGGTCTTCGGCAGGGACGATCAGTCGGTTCAGGATTCCGTCGCCGCCGAGGTCTCCGAGATGCTGGCGCGCCACCCGATCTACAAGGAGATGTAACGGACCATGGTCTCAGAGGCAGCGACCGTGCAACGTCCCAGCTGGGATGAATACTTCCAGACGATAACGCGCGATGTCGCGGAGCGCTCCACGTGCATCCGCAGGCACGTTGGCGCGATCATTGTCAAGGACAAGCGCATATTGGCAACGGGGTACAACGGGGCCCCCACGGGGCTGGAGCACTGTCTGACCAGGGGTTGCCTTCGTGCCGAGATGGGTATCCCGTCCGGGCAGAAGCACGAACTGTGCCGCGGGACCCATGCGGAGCAAAACGCCGTGATCCAGGCGGCGAGACACGGCGTGCCCATCGACGGTGCCACGGTCTATTGCACCAACCAGCCATGCATAGTCTGCGCCAAGATCCTCATCAACGCAGGAATCGTGGAGATCGTCTACGAGAACCCGTACCCCGACGAGCTCTCCGAGCAGATGTTAGGGGAGGCGGGGGTTGTGCTTCGCCATCTTCCCGCTGCGAAGTGAGTGTCCGATGCTATCCACTAGGTGTGCTCGCGGCATAATGGGGTCCGTTCACGCATGTGAAACTGGTCTCACATGTTTGTTGAAGAAGACTGTGACCGTATTACATAGACTCATTGGCATCTACGATGATAATGAAAACGTACTCACATTATTCTGGTGTGAGAATAATGAATGAAGCTTGAGAATGATTGCGGCGATAGTGATCGGCGTGGCAACCGGGATCGTGGGATCTCTTCCCCTGGTGCTTCACAGGAGGATCGTCAGATCTAGGAGGAAAAAGGGGAGGGAAACCTCGGTCTCGTTTCTCATAGGACTGGTTATCGCCTCGCTTGCGATAATGTCGATTGCCATAGTGGGGTGCGCGCTCGTAAATCGGGAACTGGTTGCGCCGTTCGCGTTGCCCATGACAGGAGCGTTCCTGATCTGCGTGGTGGCCTCGTCGGCCGTCCAGCTCTCCAGAAGGGGGCGCAAGCCGAATCGACGCAGTCGATCTTGACCTTCATCCATTCTCAGGGGGATAATGACACAATTTCCTGCCTGTATGCGGGACAGTGCGCAAGGTGAGGCGAGACGCAATAATGCGGAACGGAGGGTAGCGCTCTGATGGACCCAATGTCAACATTCAGCGCTGGCATGCAGCACCTCATCGAAAGCAAGGTGACTGCCGAGATCGCTCCGGGGATCTCTCAGTACAGCTTCTGGATATACGTGTCTATCGCGGTGTTCTTCATCGTGATGCTTGTGGCGGTCAAGAGGCTTCAGCTCATCCCCAGAAGGGGACTTTTCTCCGGGGGCGTCGAGCATCTCACCGACTGGATTAGGCACGACTTGGGTTACAACGTTATGGGCAAAGAGGCCGACAAGCACATGCCCTTTCTGCTCACGCTCTTCTTCTTCATTCTTACCTCCAACCTCGTAGGCCTCATACCGGGGGTCTACGCGGCGACGGGGGTCATCGGGACGACCTTCGCGCTGGCTCTCGTCTCGTTCATATACTTCAACTACCACGGATTCAAGACACAGGGATTCAAGAAGTATTCCCTGTCATTTGCACCTCAAGGGGTCTTCTTCCCCATGAATGTGCTGGTGTGGGTGATCGAGTTTCTATCTACGCTCCTTCGTCTCGTCACGCTGGCCGTCCGACTCTTCGCGAACATCTACGCGGGCCATCTGGTGCTTGGTGCCTTCGCACTGCTCGCATCGGCCTATCTCGGACCCGTCATCCAGGACTTTACGCTCACGGCGCTTGCAGGGGGACTCCCCGGGGTCTTCTGGATGGTCTTCCTGATAGTTATGTACCTCATGGAGCTCATGTTCGCCTGTCTGCAGGCATATGTGTTCACCATGTTGTCGTCCGTGTACATCCAGCTCGCGGTGCAGCCCAGTCACTAACGACGGTGTGATCGCGGGTTTTGCGCGGACAGGTGTAGGAATCCATATCGGGGCGGTGACGAGCCGATCCGAAGATGGGAAGGGTGTTTTGGCCCGGCCCGAAGCGGGACGAGGCCGACTGACAAGGAGGAATCGTGGAACTGGGACTTATCGGATATGGTCTTTGCGTCATCGGAGTAGGCATCGGAATCGGACTTGCCGCCTATGGAGCCGCTAACGGAACCGCCAGGCAGCCCGAGATGCAGAGCCGTCTGTTTACCATCTTCATCTTAGCCGCCGCATTCTCCGAGGCGCTTGCTCTCATCGGAATGGTTCTCGCGCTCATCCTCTAGATGTAGCTTCATTGCGACGCGAAGAAGCAGACCGGAGGTAGAGCCAGTGAGAAGAAGTAGAAGATTCGGCAGGAGGGCTGCGCAGGCAGCGGTCGCCGCAGCGGCTTTGTCGCTGGCATTGCCAATTCTCGCCCTGG
This sequence comes from uncultured Coriobacteriaceae bacterium, assembly GCA_964428485.1. Lineage (GTDB taxonomy): Bacteria > Actinomycetota > Coriobacteriia > Coriobacteriales > CADBOM01 > CAZPAN01. Next base: position 1,646 of record CAYRYP010000031.1, on the reverse strand, counting down.
CAGAGGAGGGAGAGTCGTCCGAATCCAGCGGCTTTGCGCTCCTCATCCCCAACATGGATGAGTTCATTCCCATGATCATCGCCTTCTTGATCATGTGGTTGGTATTCGCCAAGTTGGTCTACCCGATGCTCATCGGGATAATCGACAAGAGGGCGAACATGATCAAGGATAATCTCGAGCAGGCCGAGCAGAGCAAGCTCGATGCGGCCAGGCTCCTCGAGGAGCGCGAGCAGCTCCTCGTGCAGGCCAAGACGGACGCGGCCGAGATTATCTCCGAGGCTAGGAGCGCCGCCGAGGCCAACCGGGCCAGAATTGAGTCCGAGGCGCACGAGCAGGCCCAGTCGATCATCGACAGGGCGCACCAGACTGTGGAGGCTGAGAAGCGCACCGCCGTCTCGGAGCTCCAGCAGTCTGTGGCCGACTTGTCGGTCGCCGTTGCCGGGCGCCTTATCGGCCAGGATCTCAGCGACGAGCAGCACCGCAAGATCATCGAGCGGTATGTTGAAGAGGCAGGTAGCCTGAATGCCGGCCGATAGGAACACAGTCAAGGGGATGGTGAGCGCATACGCCTCCAGCATCCTGGAGGCGTCCGGGCGCCGGCGCGACAATGTGCTCCTCTTCCATAAGCAGCTGGAGGAGCTCGTTGCCGCCTACTACGCCAACAGCTCCCTCTCTGAGGCGTTCGACAACGCGGATGTCGACGTACAGAGGCGTGTGGAGCTGGCGGAGGGCGTGTTCTTTGGCTTCGAAGAGGGCCTGCGCGAGATCCTCGTGACCATGGCGGTCAGGGGGGACATGCCCCTGATTCGCAGGATCACCGACGAGTTCGTCGACATCGCCGAGAAGGATCTCGGTGTGGTGATCGTGACGGTAGTCACCGCCATCGCCCTCGATGACGAGCTGTGCGACAAGATACGCGCCAAGCTCGCGGGCGATTTCGGGCGCGATGCACTCCTGCAGGAACGCATCGACCCGGGCATTATCGGAGGAATAATCATGAGCGCGCACGGTCATCGTATAGATGCCAGCATCGCGACCATGCTCGAGGAGTCGCGCATCGCGCTTTCCAGTCCAATCACTGGAGGTGAGAGGTAACAATGGCAGAGATCACCGCCAGCTCAATCGACGCCGCGCTCCGCAAGCAGCTCGACGAGCTGAACACTTCGGTTGAGTCGAGGGAGGTAGGCAGCGTCATCCAGGTCGGCGACGGAATCGCTAGGGTCGACGGTCTGCGTGACGCGATGTCCGGAGAGCTCATCGAACTCGTCAGCGAGGATGGACGCATCGTCTTCGGGCTCGTTCAGAACCTGGAGGAGCACGAGGTCGGCGTCGTTCTCCTCGGAGACGATACGATCATCAAGGAAAACAACCAGGCGCGCACTACGGGGCGCATCATGCAGGTCCCGTGCGGAAAGGGCCTGATCGGCCGCGTGGTCAACCCGCTTGGTGAGCCGCTTGACTCAAAGGGTCCCATCGAGGCCGATGGGTACAGACCCGTGGAGTTCAAGGCCCCAGGCGTCATCGACAGGCAGCCTGTGAAGGAGCCGATGCAGACCGGAATCCTGGCCGTCGACTCGATGATTCCCATCGGGCGCGGCCAGCGCGAGCTTATCATCGGCGACCGCCAGACCGGAAAGACCGCCATC
>CAYRYP010000030.1:0-16399 GCA_964428485.1 uncultured Coriobacteriaceae bacterium | reverse complement strand
ACCGCGAGTTGGCGCCGCTCAGATCGATTCGCGATGCGTTCCGAAAGGTCATCGTGGTGCGCGAGGGCACGTATGAAACCGACGTCGATGGCATCAGGATAATACCAGCCAGAGAATTTTTTCTTCCTGACAAGGCATAAAACGAAACACTCTGGCGGTCTTTATCACATCTTCGCCAATCTGCTCACATGTGTTTGCGGCAATCTATAAATAGTATTTGCGCTAATATGTAAATAGTATCTGCGCCAATCTAATAATAGCGTATGCGGGATTTCGTCGGGAGGCAAAATGATACAGCGGGAGATCGGCACCAAGGTCCTTGAGCTGGCGGGCCAGTATCCCATCCTTTCGATCACGGGCCCGCGACAAAGCGGGAAGACCACGCTCGTCCGAGAGCTATTCCCGGACTACACGTATATCTCTTTCGAGAACCCCGACGCCCTCGACCGGTTCAACGACGATCCCATTACGTTCATGAGGCGCCATGGGGATGGCGTTATATTCGACGAGGCGCAGCGCGCGCCCAGGCTCTTCTCCTACCTCCAGGAGGCCGCCGATGAGATCGACGTCCCCGGGCGCTACGTTCTAAGCGGATCGCAGAACTTTCTTCTTATGAAGTCCGTCAGCCAGTCCCTCGCCGGCAGGGTCGCACTGTTCACGCTACCGCCACTCTCCTACGCGGAGCTCCGAGATTCGGACAACGAGCCGCCGACGATGCTGGACTGGCTGTTCCGCGGAGGATACCCCCGGCTGTTCAACGGGGTGAAAGACCCGCTCGATTTCTTCCCGGACTATGTCCAAACGTACCTTGAGCGCGATATCCGCACGGAGCTAGGCGTCAGGAAAGTCGCCGACTTCCGCAGATTCCTCCAACTCTGCGCCCTGCGGTGCGGAGAGCTCCTCAACGTTGCATCGCTGGCGTCGGACTGCGGTATCACGGCCCCGACTGCGCGTGAATGGCTCTCATTGCTTGAGGCCAGTCACATCGTGGTTCTGCTAAGACCATATGCGGCGAACCGAACCAAGCGCCTTGTGAAATCTCCGAAGCTCTACTTCCTCGACACAGGGCTGGCAAGCTATCTCATGGGAGCTGAGAGTCCGGAGGATATATTCGACTGCGGGTATCAGGGGCAGCTGTTCGAGAATGCGGTGATCGCCGAGGTGATCAAGCGGGAATACGCACGCAAGCGGGTGCCACGGATATCGTTTTGGCGCGATGACCACAAGCGGGAGATCGATCTGATTATCGAGAAGGGAAACCGTGTGGCCCGGGCGGTCGAATGCAAATCCTCTGCCACGTACAATTCGAGGTTTTTCGACGTGCTTACCAGAGTGTCGGAAACAGACTTGCCAGTAGACATCTCTTCGAGATGCGTCGTTTACGGTGGGGACGAACATCTGAGCACCAACCGGGGTGAAGTCATTCCGTACCGATCTGTCGGAACGCTCGTCGGCCTCGATTGACAAGATTTTCGATAGACCTTTCAAGCTCAGGCGGCATCGATGCATTCTTCTGCGGAATCAGCGCATATCACCCATCCGATTCGTCACCGTCTAGGGTTTGATCACCGTCGCTGCGCTGCGCGAGGCGCCCCGTCTGCAGGTCGGCGGCGTCCTTGTTCTGCGCCACGGTCCCGGTATCTCTCCCGTCGAACCTGAGCTCCCTGCCGTAGCGTACCGCCACCTCACCGAAGCGATCCTTCACCGCATCGGTCGCGCGCGCGAGCTTGCGCTCATCTTCGGAGACCGACTTCGCCTGGGTGTGAACACGGGAGCCTCTTCGCTGCGCACTTCCGCTCATGAGTCCGGCCAACTCGTCGTCTCCGTCGTTGAGCGCACCACCCCGCCCGCTTCCATCGGGCTCCCCAAGGTCGAAGAGGCTAAGCTGCTCGGGCTTCTCCTCGAAGTCGGACACCCCAACCCCCACCAGGCGAAGCCCCACCCCAGGGGCCCATACCTCGTCTAGAAGCTCATGGAGCACGGGCATCATCTGCTGCTCGTTGTCGACGGCCACCGTCCCCGTGCGCTGAGCCGTCTTCGTAGAGAGGTTGCCGTAGCGGATCTTGAGCGTGATAGTGTGGCCCGCAAGGCCCTTGTTACGAAGACGGCGGCCCACCTTTGCGGCGAGCATGTCCACGGCCGCCACGATCTCGTCCCGATCCGTTAGATCCATCGAGAACGTCTGCTCGTTGGAGACCGACTTGACGGGTCTCGAAACCTCCACTTCTGCGTCCTCTATGCCACGCGCCCTAAGGAGCATCGTCTTGGCGTTGACCCCGAATATCGAGTGGAGGAGGCGTTCGCTCGCACAGGCCAGGTCGCCGATCGTGACAATCCCGAGCATCCTCAGCTTCTCTTGGGTTTTCTTGCCCACGCCGGAGATCCTCCCCACGGGCAGAGGCGAGAGGAAGGTTTGCTCCTCCCCTGGGTAGACCACCGTCAGGCCGTCGGGCTTGTCCATGTCCGATGCGATCTTGGCGATGGTCTTGGTGGTCCCCACCCCCACAGAGCAGGTTATCCCCAGCTCGGACACGCGCCTTCGGATGCGACGCGCGATCTCCACCGGGTGATCTCCGATGTAGCGTCCGGGAGAAACGTCCGCGAACGCCTCGTCGATCGACACCTGCTGCACAAGTGGGGTCTCGTCGTAGATGATCGACATCACCTCATGTGACATCTCGGAGTAGCGAGGGTAGTTGCCATGGGTCCAGATGGCGTCGGGGCACAGCTGCTTGGCCCGCCAGGAGGGCATAGCCGAGCGCACGCCGAACCTTCGAGCCTCGTACGAACACGTGGAGACGACTCCGCGGCGATCGGCGCTGCCACCCACGATCACAGGTTTGCCGCGCCATTCCGGATGGTCAAGCTGCTCGACGGAGGCGAAGAACGCATCGAGGTCAACTAGGAGAATCGCTCTTCCCTCCCAGGGCGAGAGCGAATCCACACCAGTTGAATTGCTGCCGTTTACGGCCAATCGTCCCTCCTGTTCCACCGTCTCCGATGTTACACGATCCGCATATCCCAACCCTGGTTAAGAGTACGTCCTCAATCGCAAAACTTACCTAGCAATTGAAACGTCGCATCCCGATAGTCGCCGCGCAACAAAGGAGCGCGACGGGAATCTATCCCATCACGCCCCTTTGCCTAGTTGTTTGAAACCGATACGCGGCTGCGGCCGCCAGCTCGCTCGAGACTACTTATTGCCCTCAGCCCGGGAGGCTTGGTAGTCGGCAATGAGCTTCTGAGAGACGTCGCGTGGAGCCTCCTCGTATCCCTCGATCTCGATGGTGTACGAGCCGTTGCCGCGAGTGAGTGAACGCAGGTCCTTCGCGTAATAAACCACCTCGGCGTAGGGGACCCTGGCCTTGATGACCGTGTTTCCGAGTGCGTCGTGGTCCATTCCCGAAACGCGTCCGCGTCTGGTGGAGAAGTCACCCATGATGGTGCCGGCGTAGGTATCGTCGATCGTGACCTCCACGTTGGCCATCGGCTCGAGGATGTAGGGGTCAGCCTTCTCGCACGCAGCACGGAAGCCAAGCCTGGCCGCTAGCTTGAACGCCATCTCGTTGGAGTCCACGGAATGGTAGGAGCCGTCGTAGACCGCACACTTGACATCCACCATCGGGTAGCCGGCGAGGAAGCCCTCCTCCATCGCCATCTGGACACCCTTGTCCACCGCAGGGATGAAGCCGCGCGGGATCTTGCCGCCGACGATCTCGTCGATGAACTCGTATCCGGCGCCGGGGTTGGGCTCGATGCGCAGCCAGCAGTCACCAAACTGCCCAGCGCCTCCGGTCTGCTTCTTGTGACGGCCCTGCGCCTGCGAGACCTTGCGTATGGTCTCCCTGTACGGGATGCGCACGTCCACGATCTTGATCTCAATCTTGTTGCGCTCACGGAGCCTGGAGGCAAGCAGGTCCACGGCGCCCTCTCCGAGGGTCTTAAGGACCGTCTGGTGTGTCTCCTCGTTGCGCTCTATCCTCACGCACGGATCGACCTCGGCGGCACGCGTGAAGAAGTCGCCCATCTTGTCCTCGTCGTTCTTATTCTCCGCCTCGATGGCGACGGGGTAGAGCGGCTCGGGGAACGGAATGTCGGCGTACTCGGCCTTGGCGTTGACGCTGAGCGTGTCGTTGGTGCGCACATCGGACAGCTTGGGGACTACCACGATGTCGCCCGCGCATGCAAGGTTCACAGGCTCGGAGTTCTGCCCGACCATCGTGGAGATATGGGAAATCTTCTCCTTGCGACCGGTGCGGACGCACACGAGCTCGTCGCCAGGCTTGAGACTGCCAGTGATCAGCTTGAAGAACGTGAGACGCCCGACATACGGGTCGGATATCGTCTTGAACACGTAGCCGGAGGTCTCGGTGCCGGGACGGACCTTAACCGTGTCTCCGTTCTTCAGCGGGATGGTCCCATGCTGCGAGGGGTTGGGGAAGAAGTCGATGATGTCGTCGAGCAGGTTGGGCACACCGTGCTCGGCCAGGGTCGACCCGACATAGATGGGCATGAAGATCCCCATCTCAAGAGCCTCTCTGAGAAGGAACTCAACCTCCGACTGCTCAAGCTCCTCGCCCTCGAGGAACTTCATCATCAGATCATCGTCGGCCTCGGCGATCGACTCGATCAGAGACTCGCGCGCCAATTGCGCCTCGTCGGAGTACTCGGCGGGGATCTCCTCGATGCGCTCCTTGCTGCCCTCGACGTAGCGCGCCTTCATGCGGACAAGGTCGATGACGCCGCAGAAGTCGGACTCGACACCCATTGGGAGCGCGATGGGAGCAACCCTCTTGCCGAACTTCTCCTGCAGCGTCGTGATGATGTCGTCGAAGACCGCATGCTCGCGGTCGATGTGGTTGATGTAGATGGCGCGGGCAAGGGAGGCGGATATCGCGTTCTCCCAGAGCTTGACCATCATGACCTGAGCGCCCGCGACGGCGTCGATGACGAAGATCGCGGACTCAGAGGCGTACATGGCGGCGATGGTGTCGCCTATGAAGTCGGGGGAGCCGGACGTGTCGAGCACGTTTATCTTGCATCCCCTGTACTCCATGTTGCCGAGACTCGTGGAGATCGTGAACTTGCGTTTGATCTCCTCAGGATCGTAATCCATGTTCGACTTGCCATCGGAGGTGGTTCCGAGGCGTGAGGTCTTACCGCAAAGATGGAGCATGGCCTCCGCAAGCGAGGTCTTACCTGATCCATCCTGACCTACAAGGACCACGTTACGGATCGATTCTGTGTTGAAGTCTGCCATAGCCACTGCCTCCAAACTGCAAGTCAAGGCCCAGCCTGGGCCGAGGTGTGCGGACGGCCGTTTGCAATCGTGATGCGAAGGGTTGCAAATCGGTTGCGAACGGCAACTACAAGCCGATTGAAAACCGGTCAGTAGCTAATATAAACCACTCACGTCCGGATCCTCCCGACATCGGAGGAATAAATGACAGGGCATGGGCGCGCCTCAGAAGGCTCAAAAGACCGCGAAAGGTATGGGAGGCTCAGGAGCACAACTCTTGCCGGTCTGGCGGATCTCCCTACAGGCCCAACCTGGCGATGCGTCGTATCACGGCGTCCTTTACGACCGATGGCGTAACTCCCGCTTCAACGGAGAAGCTCACAACACCCTGATATCCGAAATCCGTCATGCCGGTAAAGCGAAAGGTCGGCCCCTTCTGAACATGCGAGACCTCCTCGACTGCCTCTCGTAGCTCCTCGCCAAGTTCGGATGCGAAGTCGTCCAGTGTCCTACCCTCTCCCACATGCTCGTAGCGCACCAGTATCGGCGCCTCGGCGTAAACGTACTCCGGCCGGGTGATGAGAATGGAGTTGTTGATCATGGAGTTGGGGATCTTGATGAAATTGCCACTGTAGTCGCAAACGAGCATATGACGCCAGTTGCAGTCCTCGACAACACCCTCGCGCCCTTCGATCTCTATGCGGTCGCCTATGTCGATGAGGCGTTGCATCGAGATTTGGATACCACCGATGAGGTTCAGTAATGTGTCCTGGCAGCCCAGCGAGATCGCGATACCGCCGATGCCGAGCGCGGTTATCAAGGCCGCCACGTCGATCCCAAAGACCAGGTCGAGAGCGAGCCCGAATGCCGAGAACCACACGAAGAAGCGAACGAGGTTGATAACTGTCTTGGCTCCCACCAGGGGAATGGAGTCGCGGTAGAGGAGCTTTCTGAGCACCTTCACTAAGACGTAGCTCACGACAATGGCGACCGCGACGATGACGACGATCCATATCGCCGACACCAGGGCCGCGGCGATGGGATCATCGCTAACCAGCCACTCGAGTATTCCCTGTTCCACCGATACCAAGAACATCATCCTGTCGTCTAAAAGCGAGCTGATCCGCACACGTGAGGCTCGCCGGTGGCAAGGCCTCTACACGTCCATGATAAACGTCGGTGACCGGGCGCCCGGCTATAATGAAAGAATTGTTTGCGAGAAGCCGCGAATGTTCCCGCGGCTCGAATCGGCTGAACCCAAGCCGGGAAAGCAGGGAGTATTGAATTCCAGGGAGCTAGCACTCATCGCCGCCGCCGCTGCCGACTCCAAAAAAGGCGTCGACATCGTCATCCAGAAGGTTTCCAATCTCATCCTCGTAACCGACTACTTCGTCATCGCAACGGGAATGAACGACAGGCAGGTCGAAGCGATCGCCGACGAAGTGGAGGAACAGCTCCGCATCAAGGCGGACGTGAAACCCATAGGACGCGAGGGATACGATGAGCGCACCTGGATCCTGCTCGACTACGGCGAAGTCGTAGTCCACGTGTTCCAGCCCCAGACCAGGGAGTTCTACCGCCTGGAGACGCTGTGGAACGACGCTCAGTTCGTCGACATCTCCGAAGCGGGCATCGAGGCTCCCGAGTACAGCGAGCGCATCGCCAAGCTGATCGGCCACTCCACTAGCAAGAACTCCGAAGATCCCCAGAATTCAGACGAACGCACTGATTCCGACGATTCCTATCTCGAATCGGGCGAATAAGGCGTCACGAAGCTGCAATCTCTCAAGCTGCAGTGAGTTGCACGTTTGACACTACATTTGTGACGAGTCTTCCGTCATTCGATTGTCATGTCGACGATTTTGGGGTCGCGCAGCTTGTCGACGTTTTTTAGCACCATGCGTATGCACTCGTCATCACCCTCGTCCTCGAAGCCCATGGAGGAGAACGTCCTGACAAGAAGTCCGTTTCGCTGCGTCTTCCGGCCGAGCAGTTCAACGCCACATGCACTGCTGCGTTCGAGCAGCGCAGCAACCAAGGCTGACTCGAAATGCTTGCCCGCAACCCGGCACGACATCGCGAACTCGTCCACAACCAAGTGTCCGGAACCTACGTCGATATGCGTCTGCATGAACAGGATTTGCCCGTATGCACCGAACCTGTCTTCGCAAAACGCAACCCACGACTCGCTCCCATCCCTCTCGAGAAGCGCTGCGAACTCTTCCTCGGAATACTTGTTGCCTGAGAGGTTGAGCTGATTCGTGCGCTGCACCAGCTCGTAACCTCGCTTGATCTCCCCTGGAGTCGTGGGGCGCTTCACAGTACCGCAGATCTCGCACGACCTCAGAAAATCCAGCTCGCCTCCGTCGATATCGCGCGCGGCCCTCTTGCGGAGGTTTTCGGTCTGGTACATATTGCGCCTATTCCTGCTGTCCTCTGTGACCGGGACATCAAAAGCGGGATCTGTAAGCATCACCTCGATCTCGTTCTCCGTGAATACCCTGACCACGGGGAGCGTCTCTGATACTTCGTTGCGCTCGAACGGAGAGTCGTCCACCAACGCGAAAGTGTCTATATTTATGTTGATGTCATCGGCGGCTGAAAGCAGATTGACGCTTTTCCTAGTCCAGTTGACGTAAAGCCCCACGAACATGTCTCGGATCCCGAGCCTGTCGAGAACTGGAACGACCTCAGATTCGTCGTTCTTACTTGCGCAGATCTGGATGATACCTCGTTCGTCCAGCTTCCTCATGGCGTCGAGAATGCCGGGGCGGAGTTCCAGGGCTTCCGGATCGCTCTCCATGAGGATCCCATCCCAGACCGTATTGTCCAAATCCCATGCGACACACTTGACCTTCTTGGCAGGCAACCCACCGTCGACCCCCGCAAGCGCACCGACTTTCGCCTCAACCCCCGCGCGGGAGACCTTGTTGGAAAGCGCGACGAACTCACAGAACAGAAGAACGATGTCAGCTTCTCTGTCTCCCTCTGGGTACAGCTTCGCCCGCAGAACCCCCTTCGACGGGAATACTCGCGAGACGTCAAGTAGTGCCTGGTTGTACCCCGGGATAAGTTCGATCCTCTCCCTGAAGGCGAGGTCCGTGTCGTCGGTGATATCAAACATGAGTCCAAAGGGCTCTGACTCGTAGGAGTATGCCTGTAACAGGAAGTCCGGTGTGTCACCTCTATCGGTGGATCCTGCCGACTTGCTGTAAGTGTACTTGGATGCGTCGAACTCCTGTCTGGCCTTTATCGGGTAGATTCGCCTGCCGATCGCTCCCATCCTCATCAAACGACACTTCTCGCGACACCGGTCCTTCCATTCGGAATCGACCGCGAGCGCCTCAGGCGCCGTCATGGCACCCGGATAAACGATGCTCTCCAACTTGCCCCACTTCCTGAAGCGCATCTCGGAATGAAATGGAAAGTCTGGGAAATCCGGATTATCGTAGATCCCGAATGTGAACCGTCTGCACCTATCATCCCAGCGGCGAGAAAAATGCTCGCAGTTTCCATAGCAAAGCGGCTCGGCGCACTCTAGGCAGTGCTCGGCCCAGTAACTCGATCTAATCAGCTCGACTTCGTCGATAGTTATGAAGCCGTCGGGTACCTTCTGCAGCGGCTTCGGCTTCGAATCGTATGCTCGTTTGTCGAAGAACTCGTATTGGTACACTTCAGCTCCGATCTCCTGACTCAAATAACGAACAGCGTCTCCCCGGTTAGTCGGAGAGACGCCCATGATCAGCGTCTTAACAGCCTATGATATGCGGTCTTATCCCTGCGGAAGTCAGAGAACTCGGTGGTCACTGAATGGCGTCCTATCGCGAACCTCCCAGCACTCGGATCCCATGCGGCGTATGCGTCCATGGCCCTATCCAAACGGCTTGAGGCAGAGTCTGATCCCGGCTTCATCTCCTCGAGAGAGAGCCGGTCGAGCATCCCGGCGTCCGACAGTTTTCCGATCAGGTAGGGCTCGACATAGAGGTCGAGCTCTGTGATCTTCCCCTCCTCAAACAACTCAAGCGCGGCCCGTCCCAGGTTACGGTGATCCGAATGCTGGAACTCGGCCTCGAGAGGATAGAACGTGCACACCCTGGCCTCAGGGTGTGAGCGAAGCGCAGAGGAGATGATCCTCTTCGAAGTTTCAACGTCGAGGAACTTGTCCTTGGCGCGGACATATGGGAAATGAATCTCAGAAGGCCTGTACCCAAGCGCTCTGCAGCTATCTAGGAACTCGCGATCGCGTCCGTCTACGAACTCGGATTCAGACAACTCAAATAAATGGGCTCCCTCATGCAATGGGCACTCAGAGCCATTGGATAGCAGTGGAAATACAGCAGAACTCGACCCATCTGTGCAAAGCGTGACATGGAGAGTTACATCCCCCCCCCGCTCTCTTTCAGCGCAGAGTCCCGCAGACTTCATATCGCCCTCTCTGATATTTGCCGCAAAGATTCCCATCGTAAGCAACTCATCATCCTGATGCGGAGAAAAGAGCAGTACGTTAATTGATTCATTAGAACTCAACGATGAGCCAGGCCTGCTGCCTGCACTGCGTTCAGCATTTTTCCTATGCCTGTTGAAAAACCCCATTACAAGAAGCTCCCTTCTAATGACTCATTTCAAAACTACGTGCTCTTGAACTGAGCTACTGATAGTATACGAACCCTTGACGCGACCGCAGCGCTGGCTAGTTCGAGGACTTCGGGAAGATTATGCGATGCGCCACGTAGGCGTTCCAGATAGAGGCGGAATCGGGATGCAAGTAGCGCTCGTTTTCCACCAGGTGCACGATGGTCGACTTGAAGCACGCGGCAAACAGGTCGCGCAGCGAAACCTTGCCCACCATCTCGCGAAGTGCCTTGAGGTGGTCGAACGTGCGCAGAGGCTCTATCAAGTCGGAGATGTAGACCACCATGTCCAAATCGCTCATGTCGATCGCGCCAGAGGTGTGGCGCGCCACGGCCTGCACGATCCTCGGGTCGATGCCCGGAAATCTCAGTTCGAGCGCCCTAGCCCCGGTGATCGCATGGAGCAGCGGTTCCAGGTTTCTGTAGCCCTCAGGCAGCTCGACCCCCAGATCCCTCGCACGATCGAACATGTCCTGACCCTTGTAGCACTTATCCCAATCGTGGATCAGACCGGTGCAAACACACAGTGTGCGGTCGGTGCCGTAGACCTCTGCAAGTGAGGCTGCGGTTCGCGCGACGCTGATCGAGTGTGAGAATCGCTGGGTGGTGAGTCTCTGCTCGAGCTCTGCCGCAGCCTCCTCCACAAACCTTCTCTGCTCGCTGGAAAATCCCCAGGCCAGCTCCTCGACCAGTTCGTCGATCGGGGTGTCGGGGATATCGCTCGGCCCGAAAATCATATGATCGAAGTCCCTGATACCCCCGCTTTTCACTTCGTCCTGTTCGTGCTCGCACATCTGCTCTCCACTGCCTACGCCGGATATCATCTGGGACACCGCCCGCCTTTCCTGTACCTCTAAAACCCTTCCGGCTTACTCGCCCTGGTCGATATAGAGCCTGTGGGTTCGTATGTAGTTAGCCACCGTCACCGGAGTCATGTAGGTTATCGACTTGCCCGCCGCGATGCGCTCACGAAGATCGGTCGAGGAGATCGCGAGTCCCGGCACCTCGAAGAACGACACACTGTCCACCAGCGTGTTGTCCTCGGCTATGGACTCGCGCAGCTCGGTGTAGTCGTAGCCCGGCCGGGTGGCCGCTACGAAGTTAGCAAGCTTCATCATCTGGTCGACGTTCTTCCATCGAAGGAGGCTCATAATCGCGTCAGCACCGGTGATGAAAAAGAGCTCGCTGCTCTCGGGCAGGCGCGAGCGCAGCTCGACCAGAGTGTCGTAGGTGTAGGTGACCCCCTCGCGCTCGACCTCGATGCGGCTCACATCGAACTGCGGATTCTTGCGCGTGGCGATCACGGCCATGTTGAACCTGTCCTCAGCCGGCGAGACCTTCCTGCCCACCTTGAACACGGGATTACCCGTGGGCATGAACACCACGTAGTCGAGGGAGAACTGCTCACGGGCCTGCTCGGCGCATATCAGGTGCCCGAAGTGTATCGGGTCGAACGTCCCCCCCATGATGCCGATGCGCAGCGACCGCCCCGGGTCTTCCAGCAGCGCCTCATCGACCCTCGGGGAGATTAGCATCTGATCTGTCCGCTTCCCATGAGAACGTACTTGGAAGTGGTCATCGCAGTCAGACCCATCGGACCGCGTGCATGCAGCTTCTGGGTGGAGATGCCGATCTCCGCACCCAACCCGAACATACCCCCGTCTGTAAACCTCGTAGAGGCGTTGACATAGACCGCCGCGGCGTCCACCCCGTTGGTGAAGCGCATAGCGGCATCGTAGTCGGAGGTGATGATGGCCTCGGAGTGCTTGGTCCCGTACCTGTTTATGTGCGCGATCGCCTCGTCGAGCCCGCTGACCGTCTTGATCGAGATGTCGAGCGACAGGTACTCGGTTCCCCAGTCCTCCTCGGTCCCCTCGACCACGGCGCCTTCGGGAAGGTCCATTCCAGCAGCGATCTCGCGGGCGCGCGCATCGGCGTGTATGGTTACGCCGTTGTCCACCAGATCGGAGATGATCGGGGGCAGCGCATCGGCCGCGATGGACTCGTCGATCAGCAGCGACTCGCATGCGTTACAGACGCCCGGGCGCTGACACTTGGCATTGATGATGATGGGTCTGGCCATCTCGAGGTCGCCCAACTCGTGGATGTATATGTGGCAGTTGCCGGTTCCGGTCTCTATGACAGGCACCTTGGAGTTCTCCACGCAGTTCTGGATAAGCGAACTTCCACCGCGCGGGATCAACACGTCCACGAAGCCATGGAGCCCCATGAGCTCGTTGGTGGCGGCGCGGTCGGTGGTGGCTATCGACTGTATGGAGTTGTCGGGAAGGCCTGCCGCAGTAGCGGCATCGGAGAGGATCTGCGTCATCGCGAGATTGGTGTCGATCGCGGCCGACCCTCCCCTGAGTATGCAGGCGTTGGCCGTCTTGATGCACAGACCCGCCGCATCCGCGGTGACATTAGGCCTGGCCTCGTAGATCATGGCGACCACTCCTAGCGGCACCCTTACGTGCGTGAGCTTGATGCCGCTCGCGAGCACCCTACCCTCGATGATCTCGCCTATCGGGTCGCTCTCGGCAACGAGCTCACGCAGCGCAGATGCGATACCGTCGATGCGCTCCTCGGTCAGCAGGAGACGGTCCTGCAACGAGGGCTTCATCCCCTCGGCCTTGGCTCTCTCCATGTCCTTGGCGTTTGCCGCGACGATCTCCCCGGCATGCTCCACAAGCGCATCGGCCATCGCGGTGAGAGCCGCGTTGCGGGTGGATGAGTCGAGCCTGGCCAGTTTCTCGGATGCCTCCCTGGCCCTAAGGGCTATCTGCATCACCTCAGAGACGTTGCCGTTGTCCATCATCGCTCACTCCTATCGTCGTCCCATCCGCGCCAGGAAGACCCGGAACCGATTACATAACCCGAACGCACGGACAGCGGACGGCACCATGCCTTGCGCCCCCGCGCCCTTATATTCTAGCCGCGCTTCTGCGGGCAGGAACCGCGATACGCAAGGATCGCTAGAAGACCACCATCTCATCGCGATGAACCGCCACCGGATCTTTGTGATCGGGCAGGAGTCCGTGGTCCTGTATATAGGCGGAATTGCAGCCTATGACCGACCGCATCTCGTCGGACGACATCCTGGCGAGCCCCCTCGCCACAAGCCGTCCAAGCATGTCGTGGACGTTTACCGGATCCCCCGTGACAAAGTCGCCGCGCACCTCGCGAATGCCAACGGGCAGCAGCGACCCCCCGTTTTCCTTAAGGGCCAGCGCCGCGCCCCCATCGACGATCACATCGCCCTTCGGGCTATCTCCCAGCACGATCCAAAGCTTTCGCGCGTTGGCGTGGTGGGTCTTCTCGTCCATGTCGAACATGGTTCCCACGTGCTCACCGGTTGCCACGTCGTAGACCACATTGGGCCTGGTGCCCTGGCATATGACCATCGGGATGCCAGCGGCCATCAACACCCTGGCGGCCTTTAGCTTGGTGACCATCCCGCCGGATCCGTAGGCGCTGCCCGCCCCGCCGGCGGACTCGTAGAGCTCGTCGGTCACGGCCCCCACATGCTCCAGCAGCTTTGCGTCCTCGCTGGTGCGGGGATCGGTCGTGTAGAGTCCCTCGATATCCGAAAGCAGAATCACCAGATCGGCGTTGACCATGGTTGCCACGAGCGTCGCGAGCGTGTCGTTGTCGCCGAATCGGATCTCGTCGACCGACACGGTGTCGTTCTCGTTCACCAGGGGCACCACACCAAGCTCCATCAGCTGCTCGAGCGTATCGCGCGCATGCAGATAGGAGTCGCGCTCCCGCGTCTCGTGGCGGGTGAGAAGCACCTGCGCGAGCTGGATCCCATAATGGTAGAAGGCATCATCGTATCTGCTAGAGAGCTCGACTTGCCCGATAGCAGCTGCGGCCTGGAGCATCGAGATGCTCTCCGGTCTGTGCCTGAGCCTAAGACGCCTGAGTCCCACGCCAATGGCGCCCGACGAGACTATAACGACATCGATGCCCAACTCGCGCAGATCGTGGACCTGCCTGGCGAGCTCGTAGATGAACGACATCCGCAGACGCCTGTCCGAATCGATCAGGGTGGATGTTCCGATCTTCACTACCACCCTGCGGGGCAGGTCCGATCCACCCCTCTCATTGTCGGCCAGTACCGCCGCATCGCCCTCGTCGGCCCGCGATATGGCGTCACCATCCTGGGAGATGGTGTTGTCCCTATCACTCATACCCATTCCACCTCCGGATAGTCATCGTCGTCGTCCCACGAAGAGCTCTGATAGGCAAACGACCTTCCGAGGATCCTGATCTCGTCCCCTGTGCGTGCACCCGCCTCCTCCAGGGCTTTGATAACCCCAATTCCGCGCAGGCGCCTCTCCATGTAGTCGATGGCCTCGTCATTGTCCCACTCGGTTTGGATGACGATGCGCTCGGCCTGCTTGCCCACGACCTCGAACACTCCTCCGCCGAGGTTGTGTACCTCGAACACTCGGTCACGCTCCTGGCGCTTGTGCTCCCAGACCTGATCGTATCGCACGTGGTCTTCCTGGGGCATGGCGCTCCTGAGTTCGTGGACCTTCTGAGCGACAGCGGCGATCAGGCTAGGAATTCCTTCGCCTGTGAGTGCGGAGACCTCGAAGACCCTCGCCTCCTGCACGCTGTCCGCAAACTCATCGCCGCCAGCTGCCTCTATCGCATCCTGGCGCACCCTCTCCTTGAGGCGTCTGACGTTGTCCTCTACTCCCGCAACATCGATCTTATTGGCGACGACGATCTGCGGGCGCTCCGCGAGATCGGATGCGTATAGCTCCAGCTCACGGTTGATGATCTCGTAGTCTTCCACCGGGTCGCGCTGCTCGTACGATCCTGTCATGTCCACGACGTGGATGATGAGGGCAGTGCGCTCGATGTGCCGCAGGAACTCGTGGCCCAGCCCCTTGCCGGAGGCCGCCCCCTCTATGAGGCCAGGAACGTCCGCCACCACGAAGCTGTAATCGTCGGAGCGGACCATGCCCAGGTTGGGTACGAGCGTGGTGAACGGATAGTCCGCGATCTTGGGACGCGCGGCACTCATACGGGCGATCATCGACGACTTGCCAGCGCTCGGCATGCCCACCAGGGCGGCGTCTGCCATCAACTTCATCTCAAGCTCGATCCAGCACTCCTCGCCCGGCTCCCCGAGCTCGGCGAATGCGGGCGCGCGGCGGGTCGGAGTCACAAAGTGGGTGTTACCCAGACCGCCCTGGCCTCCCTTGGCTACGATCACGCGCTCGCCATGCACGGTCAGATCCGCGATGAGGTCGCCTGCTTGCTTGCTCTCCTCGTCATACTCCCGCACGATCGTCCCCAGGGGGACCTTGAGGATCAAATCTTCGCCCTCGGCGCCATTCTTCTTCGAACCCTTGCCATGGGTTCCCCTCTGGGCCTTGAAGTGATGCTTGAAACGATAGTCGATCAGCGACGACACGGCCTTGTCGGCCTCGAGGACCACATCGCCCCCGCGCCCACCGTCGCCACCGTCGGGTCCTCCCTTGGGAACATATGCCTCGCGACGAAACGACATGCAGCCAGCGCCTCCGTCTCCGGCCTTCACGAAGATATGCGACTGGTCAGTGAACAACTTCGACCTCCTGCCGGGGCATGCGACCATGTCGTCCCCAGTTCGGATCCTGTATATGCAAGAAGAGCCCCTCCTATGCGCACATGGCCGTAGGATGGGACTCTTCTGTAACGGTTTCGCAATGCGGGGACGCGCCTGCTGAACGGCAGCGCGCACCCCATATCGGGGACCGAGTCTTAGACCTTCAGGCCAGTTGACTAGTCCTCGATCGGTCGGATGTGGACCCTGCGCTTGTCGCCGCGGGTGAAGTCCACGACGCCTGTCTTGAGGGCGAACAGGGTGTCGTCCTTGCCGCGTCCGACATTGTCGCCCGGATGAAAGCGGGTGCCACGCTGACGGACGAGAATGGTGCCGGCGTTGACGGTCTGGCCGGCGAAGCGCTTGACGCCGAGACGCTTGGCGTGGGAATCGCGGCCATTACGCGAAGAACCGAGTCCCTTCTTATGTGCCATTTCTCTCTACCTCACTCAGATGTTCGAAGTGCCGTGCCCGAAGGCCGGCTGAAACCCAGGCCCGCACGGGCCCCTATTGTAACCCTTGATGCTCCGAGAAGCGCACTACTCGGCGTCCGTAGCCACTGCGGCCTCCTCGGCAGCGGGCGCGGCCGCGGCCTTCTTGGCACGGGTGGTGGACTTGACAGAGGTGATGCGAACCTTGCTCAGATTCTGACGATGACCCTTGAGCCTCTTGTAGTTCTTGCGCTTCTTGAACTTGAAGACAATCTGCTTGGTGCCCTTGAAATGCTCGACGATCTCGCCGGTCACCTTGGCCTTCGCCACCTTCTCAGGCTCGATGATGATCTTGGATCCGCTGCAGACGAAAAGAACCTCGAACTCCACCTTGTCGCCGACGTTTCCGTCGAGCTTCTCGATATCGATGACATCGCCCTCGGAGACCTTGTACTGCTTGCCGCCGGTACGAATCACAGCATACATAGTAGTTACCCCT
>CAYRYP010000029.1:0-17098 GCA_964428485.1 uncultured Coriobacteriaceae bacterium | reverse complement strand
CCATTTGCCGAAGCCATGCCTATTACCGCAACAGGCGCCTGATCCTAGGTGCCTGTTGCGATTATTTGGCTCCCAGAACATGTATATAGACCGGGTCAAACACTATAATCAAAAGATGCGGGCATTTTTGCGCCCTGAAACAGCCTTCCGGGGACTTGGTACCGGTAATCAAGGCATCTGACCGTGCGGGGTTTGGTCAGTCTCGCGCGGTAATGTAGGTCTTAGGGAAAGAGGGAATATGACGGAGACTATCGACATTCACGCCCCTGGCGTAGAGGTCAAGAAGTCTTGCTGCTACTTCTGTCACCAGAACTGCGGCGTTCTTGCCTACGTCAAGGACGGCGAGGTCATCAAGATCGAAGGTGACCCGGACCATCCCACCAATCAAGGGGGATTGTGCTGCCGCGGCAACATCGCGCTCCAGCACCTCAACCACCCCGCCCGTGTGAACCACGCTCTTAAGAGGGCTGGTAAGAAGGGCGAGAACAAGTGGGTTGAGATTCCGTACGATCAGGCAATCAACGAGATCGCCGAGAGACTCAACCAGATCAAGGAGGAGTCCGGTGCTGAGGCGGTCGCCACCGCTGGTGGAACACTGCGCACCGACGACTGGGCGCGTCGCCGCTTCATGAACATGTTCGGCAGCCCCAACAGCTTCCACAACGCGCTACTGTGCTGGATCCCCACCTTCATGGTGGAGACCGCCGTCAGCGGGTGGAGCCCCTTCGAGACCGATCTGGGTTCCAGTCGCTGCTTGATCCTGTGGGGTTGCAACCCCGGAGCCTCCAACATGCCCGGCATGAGGGGCTACACAGATCTCAAGAAACAGGGCCTTAAGCTCATCGTCGTCGACCCGCGCTACTCTGAGACCGCTGCGCATGCTGACCTCTGGCTGCCGCTACGTCCGGGTTCGGACACCGCGCTCGCACTCGCGATGATCAACACGATCATCTACGAGGGTCTCTACGACAAGGACTTCGTCGCGAACTGGTGCGTCGGATTCGACGAGCTCAGGGCACACGTCAAGCCGTACACCGCCCGCTGGGCCGGTGAGCTCACATGGCTCGACCCCGAGCTCATTCGCAAGGCCGCCCGTATGTACGCGACCAACACCCCTGGAAACATCCAGTGGGGATGCACCGCCGACCAGCTCGGGCGCACCGCAGGTGCTGGAATGCACGCACGTGCGATTCTGCGCGCGATCTGCGGCAACCTCGATTGCCCCGGCGGGGATCTCATGCCCGGCCCCTCGATGGCCTACATCACCGACGAGGAGATGGAGGCCAATGACTGGCTGCCCGAGGAGCAGAAGGCCAAGCAGATCGGCTCTGACAAGTTCAAGCTGTGCTCGTGGCCTGGTTATCAGATGATCGCCGACATCGCCCGTGAGAAGTGGGGCAAGGCCCCCACTGCCGAGTGGATGTGCGAGGCCCACGGCCCCAGCGTCTTTAAGGCCATCATCACCGGCGATCCCTATCCGGTTCGTGCGCTGATCGTCAACGCCACCAACCCGATCAACTGCTACGGTGACTCCAAGATGACCATGGAGGCCCTCAAGAGCGTCGAGTTCCTGGTGACCGTCGACTACTGGATCACCCCGTCGGCCCTCTGGTCCGACTACGTGCTTCCCGCGGCCAGCGCGCTCGAGAGGCCGATCATGCACAACAACTACGGCGTCACCGACTCGCTGATCTGCTCTCAGAGGGCGATCCAGCCGATGTATGACCGCCACACCGACTACACCTTCTGGCGCGCGCTTGCTCTCGCATGCGGCCAGCCCGAGGAGATGTGGCCGTGGGAGAACGAGGAAGAGGCGTTCTACTACATCATCTATCCTCTCGGATACCCTGTCAGCAGCTACGACGAGTTCGTGGAGAACTACCGTTTCCACTATCCGCCGCAGACCTTCTACAAGTACGGGCAGAACGGTTTCTGCACCCGTTCGGGCAAGGTCGAGCTCAAGTCCTCGGTCCTCGAGAGGCTCGGATACCCCGCGCTTCCCACCTACATCGGACCTTGCGAGAACGAGATCGACACTCCCGAGGTCGCCGAGGAGTACCCGCTGGTGCTCACCACCGGAGGCGGGTTCATGCCGTTCCATCACTCCGAGCAGTTCAACATCACCTCGGTGCGCTTCATATCGCCCGACCCCTGGTTCACTATCAACCCGGAGAAGGCGGCAGAACTCGGCATCGAGCATGGCGACTGGTGCTGGATTGAGACCAGGCGCGGACGCATCAAGCAGCGCGCCAAGGTCGAATCGTCCGTCGACCCGCGCGTCATCTATGTGCAGCGCGGCTGGTGGTACCCGGAGCGCGGCCCCGAGGGACAGGATCCCTTCGGCTGCCTCGAGTCCAACGTCAACGTGCTCACATCCGTCGACGATGCCGACTGCGACCCGATCGGCGGAAGCTGGGCCAACCGCGGCCTTATGTGCAAGGTCTACAAGGTCAATCCTGGCGACACCGTCTCGATCCAGTGGTCGATCCCCGGAGATTCCCCGGAGCCCGGTGTCACCGTGATGCCTCGCGACCAGAAACTTGCCTACGAGCTCATTCCCTACAACCCCCAGCCCTCCTTCGAGGTGCCCGAGGGGCTCTACTGGGATCCCGATACTGACATCGCCTGGAACCTCGAGGCCGGGACCTACTACGATCCCGCCTCTGGTTGGATGATCCATCCTGAGACCGGCGTCTACTACGATCTCTATTCCGGATTCGCGTTCGATCCCACCACAAACACGCTTCTGGATGAGGCCACCGGCAAGCACTACAACATGGAGACGAGGGAGGAGATCCCTGCCGACCAGCTGGCCGGTTCCAACATCGAGGGAGGCGAGTGAACATGACCCGTTACGCTATGGTCATCGACCAGAGGCGTTGCATCGGCTGTCAGTCCTGTACTGTTGCTTGCAGGACCTGGAACGATCTGCCGATGGACATAATCTACAACCCCGTGGTCACCGAGGGCGCTCAGGGCACCTTCCCCAACGTCCATCTGACCTACACTCCTCTGCTGTGCATGCACTGCGACAACCCGCCCTGCACCCTCTGCTGCCCGGCCTTGGCCTCTCAGCAGGACGAGGACGGAATCGTCTGGGTCGATCCCGACAAGTGCATGGGATGCAAGGTTTGCGTCAACTCCTGCCCCTACGGCATGCGCGACGTGAATCACTCCGAGGGGTATGTGCGCAAGTGCACGTTCTGCAAGGATCGTGTGCGCGAGGGTGAGAAGCCCTACTGTGTGAATACTTGCCATCAGAAGGCCCGCATCTTCGGGGATCTCGACGATCCCAACAGCGAGGTCAGCAAGCTCGTTGGAGTACTCAAGACCGACAGGATCTTCACCGAGCTTGGCACAGAACCGCAAGTTTATTACATTCCCGACCTCGGAGGTAGCGATCTATGAGTCACGCTAAGATGAACAAGCGTTTCTGGACTTGGCCCATCGCCATCTACCTCTTCCTGGGTGGTCTCGGCGGCGGAACCCTGTTCATGTCCGGAATCTTCTATTTCCTTGGTGCTCCCAACTGCCTCGGCTTCGGGGTCTTCGTGGGCATCGTCATGCTGGTCCTCGGGTGTCTTCTGCTCATCTTCGAGCTCGGCCAGCCCAAACTCTTCGTAAGGGCGTTTCTAGCCAAAACGGCGATCATCAAATGGGGTGCTGTGCTGCTCTCCGTCGCGATGGTCTTCGCGCTCGTGTGGTGGGTCTTCTACTGGCCCGCTGAGTGGAACATGTTCTGGTATGGATGGGGCTTCCTCTGCAATGCCGCCGTCGCCATCTGCATGGTCGCCTCTATGGGTCTGATGATCTACACCGGAATCCTGCTCTCATCGATGAAAGCCAAGCCGTTCTGGAACACCCCTGCGGTGCCGATTCTGTTCACGATCTCGGCTATGTCCACCGGTTGTGCCCTTACGGCGCTGTGCCTCGTGGGTTCGCCGATCGACTTCTGGATGTTCCAGACGCTCGATATGACCAATTTTATGATCTTCATCGAGTACCAGGTCGTCCTGACCTACCTGCATACGATCGACATCATCTTGGTCATCGCGGAGATGATCGTCTTGATTCTCTTTACGGTCATGCAGTACAGCTCCAATGAGGTCACCGCCAAGGCGGTCGCCCGTCGTTGGCTTGTTGGCAACACCTCGGTCCTGTTCTGGGGAGGAATGGTCATCATCGGTCTCGCGGTGCCGCTACTGTGCTACCTCTTTGGTGGGCATGGCATCCTCTCCCTCTACGTCGCGCCGATTCTGGTGCTCTGTGGTGGACTGCTGCTCCGCTTCCTGTTCGTTTACAACAATGATCGCAGGGAGATCCCGGGAAGCCTGAGGTACTACGAGGATCTTCCCGGTAAGGACAGCGCGATACTCCATCCCTACTGGGAGAAGACCGGCAAGCCGTTCTAGTGCGCCTTGCATAGAACCGGCTAGCCGATAGCTAGAAAACGAGTCGAGAAACGGCCCCGCATGCGCGCTGACGCGTGCGGGGCCATGTTTCACGACGGGGAGAGATACGAGATGGATCGGCTTTGCGCCGGTGCGATCAATGATGGGTCGCATGAAGGGAGATTCGTGCTCATGGGAGAGCGCGTGTGGAAGACTATCGAGCAGGTTGCGGACAGTTGCGTCGTATGCGGCTATTGCGCAAGAAGGCAGGGGGAGTGTGGACAGCCCAACCCCACCACCTTCGGCGAGGCTGCCCGCAGGCTGCTAGATTCACGCCGTCTCATCGAGTCGGGAGGGGGAGGGGTCGACGCGGATCTCCGCGATTTCTCCCTCAGATGCTTCACCTGCGGTAGATGCACCGTCAGATGCCCGGTGGGCATACGCGCTTCCAGGGCCGTGATGGCCTTTAGGGGTGCGATCATGCAGTCCGAGCCGGAGGCGGCGCTTCCATACAGGAGGTACCGCTGCGACCTCGACGACTCCATGTTTAACAGGATGCGCGAGGTGACGGGCGCTAGTTACGATGACGTTCTTGCGAGCACTGATTCCACCACGGGCGACGTGTGCGAGAGGACGGTCTTCATTCCGGGGTGCACGCTTGCCAACAACTTCCCATCACTTGCACAAACAACCTATGACAGGCTTTGCGAGATGGGCATCGTGGACTGCATCACGTCGATGTGCTGCGGTCGTCCGTTGTCGCTGTCCGGTCTTCTAGACGATGCTGCGAAATACGCCTCGCATCTGATCGCCAGGATGAGAGAGGCCGGCATCGTCAAGATCGTGACCGCCTGCCCAAACTGTCTCTACACCTTCAGGGACATGCTCGAGCAGGAGGACCCCGATGGCTCGATAGACCTCACCTTTGTCGCACAGGAACTGGTAGACGCCGGGGTCAGGTTCCATCCGAGCGAAGATGTGCCGCTTGGCAGGGTCTCGTTCCATGATCCCTGCCCTGATCGCCACGACGGCATCGTGGCCAAGAGCATGCGTGAGCTATTCAGCGAGGTTGAGATTGTGGAGCCGCAGAATAGTATGAGGGATTCAGTCTGCTGTGGTTCCGGCGGATTTGCCCCCGTGTACGCACCAGAATCCTGTCAGATTGCTTTATCGGCAAGGATCGGCGACTTCTTCTCCACAAGGGCCCGGTGTTTCATCAGCGGATGTGCGAACTGCGCGAGCGCTTACAAGGCAACCGGCGCGGTCAGGGCGTATCACTACCTTGAGCTGATTCTGGGCGCGGAGATGGATATGGATCTTTACAACTCGGCCCTCGCTAGGCTCTGGGATCCCTCAGACGAGCTCTCACTGGAGAGTTTTCCCGTTGACAGGCCCATCTTTACGGATGGGATAGGGGAATCTTGATGCGCAAAGTCAAGAGCAACTGCCATTACTGCGGGTATCTCTGCGGATTCATCGCCACCGTCGACGACGACGGCAAACTGACGGATCTTGAACCCGATCCATCTAGGTTTCCCTACGACGAGAAGATCGTTGCGGGGTGCCGGCGGTGGAGGCTGAATCTCGACGTGATAGACGGCGGTGACAGGGTCAACTATCCGATGAGGCGAGTCGGAGAGCGTGGCGGTGGAAAGTGGGAGAGGGTCACCTGGAGCGAAGCCCTCGACGAGATCGCCGATAGGATGAGCGACCTGGTGGATAGGTACGGCCCGGGTACGGTTGCGAGTGCGATCGGAGGACCGCATGCTACCTTTTGGCCTCTCCACAGGTTTCTCAACGTGCTCGGCTCCCCGAACAATATGGGAATCGGCCAGATATGCTGGAACCCCAGGATATGGTTCGACTGCCTAACGTTTGGTTGGCCCATAGAGGCAGACATCAATCCCCAGACGTCCAAGGCGGTATTTTTGTGGGCGACCAATCCGGCAGTCTCGGACAACTCCCTCTTTTGGCGGACGCTCAGGGACATCGCGCGAAGCGACGTCCCACTGGTGGTTGTGGACCCTAGACGCACGGCGACTGCGCGTGAGGCCGATCTACACCTGATGCCCTTTCCGGGAACGGACTGCACTCTCGTGCTTGGCATGATCCGAGAGATCATCTCCACGAAGCGCTACGACCACGACTTCGTGGAGAGGTGGTGCCATGGATTCGAGGGACTCGTGGACCATGTCGAGTCCTATACCCCGGAGTTCGTGGAGAGCGTGACCGGGGTCCCTGCCGACGACATGAGGCGAGCAGCGGAGATATTCTCTCAACCTGGGCCCACGGCCCTTCTCTCCGGCAGGGGGATCGATCAGCTGGGCGCCAACACTGCACCCACGCACCGCGCGCTGGCGATACTGCGCGCCATCACTGGAGATATCGACCGCCCTGGTGCGTGCTCGATACACATGATGAGCGACTACATCCCAGAGGTAGATATGGAGATGAGCTATACGATGCCCGCCGATGTGAGGGCTCGTCAGCTCAACACCGAGTACTCCCCACTGCAGTGCTACGACGGATACGATGGCGCCATCGAACTCACTGGCAAGCTCGGCAAGCGCCTTCCGATGCGCTACCTAGCCTCTGCACATCCCAATCTCGTGTGGCGTGCGATGATATCCGGGGAGCCCTATCCGATCCGGGCGCTCATCGTGCAGGCGGCCAACCCCCTTGTGACATATGCGAACTCCCATCTGATACACGAGGCGATGCAGCACCTCGATCTGATGGTGGTGCTCGAGTACTACATGACCCCGACGGCTCAGATGGCCGACTTTGTCCTTCCTTCGGCGGGGGCCTTCGAGAGACCGCTCTTTCAGGCACAGGGCGGTGTTGCCAACTTGGGCTACGGTGGAGCGGCCGCCGTCGAGCCCTATTACGAGCGCAGGTGTGACTACGAGTTCTTCCGCGAGCTTGGGCTTCGCATGGGGCAAGCCGACGCTTGGCCGCAGGAGACGCTTGAGGAGGCGTTCGACGTGATGATGTCGCCCACCTCAATGGGGTGGAGCGGCTTCTGTGACACCGGGCTCTACTATGGGGGCACCTGGTACGCCAAGCACGAGCTCGAACTCCCAGATGGCGGGAAATGGGGTTTTGCCACCACTACCGGCAAGGTGGAGCTGAGAAACGAGTACCTGATCTCGCTAGGGGGCACCCCCTATCCAGAGCCTGTCCCCATCGACGATGACCTTGACAGAAGACTCGGTGAGTCGTTCGGTCTTGACGTGGACGCCGGGGCTAACGAGATCGCAGGCGCCGCCGGGTCCGCACCGCAGGCAGGTGGCGGAGATGGTGGCGATCCGAGCATAATGAGAATGATAACTGGGGCTAGAATGCAGCCATTCTGGGCGTCATCCTTCTTCAACAACGAGGCGTTCAGGAAGTCACATCCCTATCCCACCGCGTCCATGAGCAGGCAGACGATGAGGTCCGCCGGGATAGAGCCGGGTGACTGGCTGGAGATCGAGACCACCGTCGGCAGCGCGAGGTTCCTCGCCGCGGAGTCCGCGATGGTCGATGGCGTCATCAGTGTGGAGTACGGCTGGTGGTACCCAGAGGACGATGCGTGCGAGCCCGGCTTGGGTGGGATGTGGAAGTCCAATGTTAACGTCCTTACCAGCGGCGACATAGAGACCTCGGAGCCTCTGGTGGGCTCCTGGAAATACAATGGGATACTTTGTCATGTGAGAGTGGTCTCGCATGGCGATGACGAGCGGAAGGAATGAGAGATGGCCGTTAGAAAACACGCACTACTGCTTTTTAGCAAGCCGCCACTGCCGGGCATGGTCAAGACCAGGCTCACCAGGGAGCACGGCGGACCATTCACGCCCGAGATGTCCGCCGAGTTCTTCAAGCGCTCGATGTATGACATCACCGAGCTGTGCATGCAGGCGCTCTATAACCTCGAGTACTACAACGCTCAGGACCGCGAGGCCGATCCGAGTATAGACGAGATGCAGTACGACTTCTTCGTCTCCACCTGCCCGGAGAAGAACGTAGAGGTCATGCGTGAGGTGTTTGAATCGCTGGGGGAGTGGCCTAGGGAGTTCCACTACATTGTCGACTCCGGCAAGACCTTCGACGATCACTTTGACAGTGCGTTTGCACAGATCTTCGATATGGGCTACGAGAGCGTTCTTTCCGTAGGAGGGGACATCCCAACGATGCCGCTCGATCATGTGGTGAACGGTTTCAAGTGGCTCCATTACTTCCACGAGGCCACCGACGGCAACGGCGCGGTGCTCGCTCCCTGCCAGGAGTGCGGCGTGTCGCTGATCGGTTACAACAGAGACACTCCGCTTGACCATCAGGGCGTCTACTACAACGTCAATGGCAGACCCGCGCTCGATGCCTACCGTGAGAAGGGCGAGGAGAACAACGTGCCTATCGCGTTTCTGCCCACCGTCGCCGATGTCGACGACATGCAGGATCTAGCGCACGCCACTACGCTTATGCGCATGATTCGCTACTGCCACGAGTTTCAGCCCGAGCTCTTTGTCCCCAGGCGCACCATCGAATGGCTCGACGCTATAGGGCTCACGGTCTCGACCCCGCCGAACGACGACTTCGATCCGAGGGACGATATAGATGTCTAACAAAGAGATCTCGCGCACCCAGGCGCTTTGTCCCACGTGCCTGAAGGTGCTCGACGCGACGATCTACTCGGACGACGAAGGAAAGGTCTGGATGGGCAGGGAGTGTCCGGAGCACGGTAGACTGGATACCTTCGTGTGGCCCAGTGTCGAGCATTACGAGTGGTTAGACTCCCTGGCCTTTCCCAAGGCGGCGCCTGCTGTGACCCGCCCGGCGAACAAGCCGTGCCCGACGGATTGCGGCATGTGCTCCAGGCATCAGCGTAAGCCCACCCTGGTGGAGATCGAGGTTACCCAGTCGTGTAACATGCGCTGTCCGGTGTGTTTCATGTCCGCGGAGGCCGATCCGCATGCGGTTTCGCTCGAGAGCATAGAGTCGATGTATCGTGCGATCGCTGAGCAGGCCGGATTGCAGACCGGAGTGCAGCTCACCGGTGGCGAGCCTACCACGCGCTCCGATCTCGCAGATATCGTTCGCATAGGCCGCGACATGGGGTTCTGGGGGATCGAGGTCAACACCAACGGCATCGTCATCTCTAGAAACATCGACTACCTCAAGGCCTTGGTGAACGCCGGTTGCACGGGAATCTACCTGCAATTCGATGGGCTCTCCGATGAGATCTACAGGCAGATCCGCGGATGCGACCTGCTGCAGGTCAAACTCGACGCCGTCGAGAACTGTCGCAAATGCGGGATCCAGGTGGTGCTCGCTATGACCATCGTCAGCGGCATCAACGACGATCAGATCGGGGCTGTGATCGACTTTGCGCTCGAAAACAACGACACCATCCTGGGCGTGGCGCTGCAACCGGCCTTCACATCCGGCAGGTTCGAGGCCAACCGCGTGGTCCCGCTTACGATGGGAGACGTGATCTTCATGCTCGAGGAGCAGACGCACGGTCTCATCAGGGTCTCCGATATATGGCCGCTGGGGTGCTCGAGCCCCTTCTGCGACACGGGGACCTACCTCGTCATGACGCTCGAGAACGGTAAGAGGGTCTACACCCCGTGCACCCGCGAGCTCACAAGGGAGCAGTACCTCGACCTCTACGACAAGGATTCTCCGCAGGGTTCGGTGTTCTGGGACATAGTGGAGAAGAGCGGCATACCGGCGGCTGGGGGACTGTCGGTCATTATCATGAACTACATG
The DNA here is from genome assembly GCA_964428485.1 of uncultured Coriobacteriaceae bacterium. Lineage (GTDB taxonomy): Bacteria > Actinomycetota > Coriobacteriia > Coriobacteriales > CADBOM01 > CAZPAN01. The sequence continues at coordinate 6,956 of CAYRYP010000029.1, read as the reverse complement.
GATGCGGCCACGTGCGATCTGCAGCGCATGAAGGAGTGTTCGATGTTCGAAACGATGCTCGACGGCAGGCTGATACCGTTTTGCGCCTACCAGCTCACCGATGCCCAGGGCAATCGCATCCACATCCCCTGGGGGACCGAGGATATCCACTAGGGACAGGGACGGAGGACAGAAGATGACGGTGTCGGATCTGAACGGAACCGATATAAACGACCATATTTCCAAGGTAGTGTTCACCGCCCAGGTCGACATGTCCAAGTGCATAGGCTGCGGGCTCTGCGAGGCGTTCTGCCCCGTCGAGGTGTTCGAGATGCGCGACGGCGACGACGGCAGGAAACATCCCGAGGCCGTGCACATCGATCGCTGCTGGGGTTGCGAGACATGCACCGGGCAGTGTCCGAAAAACGCACTCCGCATCCAGGGCAGCTCCGACGGCTCCTTCATGGATGAGCACGAGAGGGCCGAGCCGCTCGACCACGATACCAAGGCGATGTACGCGGAGTGGGCGAGGGTGGTCAAGGAGGTTCTGGGGCTAAGATGGCACCTCGTGGGCGTCAGGCTCCTGCAGGCAGGAGCCCCTGTTCCCGATGTCCCGATCCCGGAGGAGCGCTACAGGTATTGTCAGTCGCTGATGGCCGCTCGCCGCGGCCGCTCGATGATGATGCCCGCGAACAGGCACTCCTGCCCCGATGGAACCTCGATACTCGGACTCACCGACATACCGCCCAAGCTCGCATCCGGAGAGCTCTACGTCCTGTTCCACAAGCTGGACACCGTCGAGGCCGCGCAGCAGATGGTCTCTGAGCGCCCGTGCCTCGAGCCGCGCTCTGTAGATGCGACGATAGTCTTCCCGCTCGACGACGCCCCTACAGACCCGGATATCGTGGTCGTGGTCGCTAAGCCCGAGCAGGTGATGTGGCTGTGCATGGCGGCCTCCTACTACACCGGCCACCGCTTCGAGTTCCATGCCAGCGGCTACAACGCCCAGTGCGTCGAGACAACGCTTTTGCCCTACACCTCCGGGCAGCCAAACATTTCGTTCGGGTGTTACGGGTGCCGCGCCTCCTCCGATGTCGAGGACGAGTGCATGTTCATGGGGATCCCCACGAGCCTGATGCCCACGATAATCAAGGGCCTCAAGGAGCTCTCGGTCAAGGCCATCCCGCAGTCGAGGGATAAGATCTACCTTCCCCCGCTGATGATGTAGGAGGATTTCGTGGACGAGGGACTCTACACTCTCCGCCAGACGCGCGAAGACGATCTTCCATACCTGATCCTCATGACGGAGGGGCAGGAGATAGGAATCCCGCCTAACTACACCGAGGGCGGGTGGTCCGCTGTCAACCACGAGGATATCCCGGTGGGCTACATCCATGTGGAACCCACTGAGTTTGGCCCCCACGTCGGACCGGTGGTGGTGTTCGAGAACTGGCAGGGTTTCGACATCGGGACGGCGCTGATAGAGAAGGCCCGCGAACTCTACGGGCCGATCAAGCTGGTTTCGAACGGCACCTCGAATGGGTTCTACGACAAGCTGGGCTTTGAGAAGATCCCCTGGGAAGAGGTCGATCCCGCCTTTCACAGGGATTGCCTGACATGTCCGTACTACGAGCAGTGTGGTCCGCAGCCCTACATCCTCAGGTAGCTAGTTAGCTCCGCGTCGATCCTTGATGGATCCGAACAGGGTCTAGTTTGGAATGGGTTTGGAACGGGTTTTTTATCTGAAAGGGCTGGGATGCTACCATTTATGATTGGGTGCGTTACGTCTGACGCTTCGATGCGCACCGTGCCCTTTGGAACCTAGAAGGACAAACGAGCCATGTCTTGGAAGCACATGGGCTAGGAGGTCAACTTTGGCTACAACGAGAAAATCACCCGTCATGAAGGCGGTTGCAACCGCATCCGCGGCGATCGTGCTTGTGACGGGGCTCTGTGGATGCTCGGGCGGCGGGACGGCCGCCACGGTTAATGGAACCGAGATCTCCGAGAGCAGGGTCACATCGTACATCGAGTCCGTCAGGTCTGCATATGGGTTGACCGATGACAGCACATGGGCCCTCTACCTAGAGACCATGAGCCTGACCCCGGAGGAGATAAGGGAGCAGGCCATCGAGGTACTGGTAGAGGAGTTGCTGGTCTCCGAGGCGGCTACCGAGGCCGGTTACTCCGTATCGGACGATGAGGTCGACGAGATGATCGAGCAGATCAAGTCGCAGTATTCGTCCGACTCAGAGTGGGAGGAAGCCCTTTCGAATCAGGGCACCACTGAGGAGCAGCTCAAGGAGGATTACCGCAGCTATTGTTTCCAGCAGATAGTTCGCGACGAGATCATATCCGTTCCGGAGCCCAGCGACGAGGAGATACAGGCTGCGATAGACGAGAACATCTCCACCTACGATGGAGCCAAGCGCTCCTCCCACATCCTGTTCGACCTCGAAGACGAGGAGACTGCGCAGAGTGTCCTCGAGGAGCTGATCAACGGCGCGGACTTCGCGGAGATGGCCCAGGAGTACTCGATAGACTCGTCCGCGGAAAGCGGTGGGGATGTAGGTTGGGATTGTGAAGCCACCTTCGTAGATGCCTACCAGACCGCTCTTGATTCCCTCTCCGCCGGTGAGATGATGCAGGAGCTCGTCCAGTCCGATTACGGCTACCACATCATACTCTGCACCGAGGAGTTCTATGTCACCGATGAAACGATGACTGCGGATGACATACCTGAGAGCATCTACGAGGCGATCTACGATGACTTGATAGATAGCCTCACGGACAGTGCCTATCAGGCTTATGTCGATGATCTCGTGGCAAACGCTGACATCCAGATCAACGACATGCCCTCCGGCCTCTCCTACGATGTGGAAGTGAGCATCGACGACAGTTCGACCGATTCCTCCGATGAGACGACGGACGATGAGGATACCTCTTCCGACACCTCTGAGGATTCAGACAGCACAGATGACGAGTCTACGGAGTAGGGAGTAGGGGAGAACCCTCACTGTCTGGGGAACCTGCACGTGTTGATAGAGCCTTTCGCGGTAGAGAAAACGCGCAGGCCCAACTTTGATAATAGAATCGATTAGCCGCGTGTTGGATGGATTCTCAAGATCCGGGCAACAACGTGGAGAGAATCGCGGGTATGGCGGAACTGGCAGACGCGCTGGATTTAGGTTCCAGTGGGGCAACCCGTGGAGGTTCGAGTCCTCTTACCCGCACCAGATAGACAAAGTTCGAGCCCACCTCAGATGCGAGATGGGCTCGATTCTGTTCTGCAGCCATTGTAAAAGCCATGAGCGGCTTTAAAGACCCGATGGTTATCGGAGTGAGATTATGTGCGTAGTTGCAGGTTCAGGCTGCGGGAGCCTTCTGGTACTTGGGGTTAAGCGGCTCGGTAACCCTCATCTGACATGATTGGATTCCCGAGTCTAGGGGCGTCCTCGATCTCTTGCAGGGGTTGTAGCAGATCTCGCCACAGAGCTGGCAAATAGCAGGCTCCGGCATGGCCAGCTCGGTGATGTCGGCCCCGCAGGATTCGCACTCGTAGACATCCTCAAGATGCTCGATATCGCAGGCATTGAACCCGCCGCATTCAGGGCATTGAATCGCTCTTATCCTCGGGGGCCTGCATCCTCCGCAGATCGGGTTGCACGACCAGCACATATCCTCTCTCCTCCAAAACGTGCTCTCTAAAACCGACGGGTCCTACCACTGCTTGCGACTGTTGCGGTCGAGCGCGGCGATCCTGTCGATATCGTTGAAGCAGTAGCGCTGCCCCTTGAGGGTCACGATGAGGTTGACGATAGCCTCATCTCCCTCGCCGTACTCCTCGTAGGTGAGGTACTCGAGATCGAGCAGTTCGGTGTACATAGGATCCTCGAGCATCTTGCTCTTGAACATCACAGTCGGCTCCCTGCCCTGCTCGTCCTGCCTGATCGAGATCCTGTAGAGAATGATCTCCTGTTGTTCGGTGAGCTTCTTCTCCTCCATTGGAAACTCCTAACGAAGATAGATGAAACTATCGGTATTTCCCAAAGCATGACTAGATTAGATGATATATCAGTCAGTATACGGCACAGCGCATTCATGAGCGGATGGCACTGTGAACATGGTGAGTCCCATGCTACTGGGAGGGGAAATGAAAACCGGCACCCCGCTTGGCGAGATGCCGGTTCTGTGAGTCGATGTGCTCGGAGATTAGGTGAGCGAAACGTGAGCAGCGCCTTCGCCGGACTCGGCTTCCTCCTCGCTACGCCAACCTTTGCCGGTGGCGGCATACTCGTTACCGCTGCGCTTGGTGGTCTGGTAACCGCGCATCGGCTTGCCCATGAAGCCATCGTCCTCGTCGATGTAGTACAGACCAATGGCTCCGAGCTCGCCCTCGTTCATTCCGATGATCTCCTCGATCTCCTCGAGCGACTTGCCCTCCTGGACGAAGCCGTTGAGATACTCAACTTGAGCGTTGAGCTCCATGTTCTCGAACTCAGTCCTGTCCATTTTGCAACTCCTTCAATCTATGTCCCGGCCGCCGTCCTGGCACGACGGCCGGAGTTTTTGAAACTTACAGCTTGAAGAGTACCGCAGGACGGGGCCAATCGACAAGTTTTTGAGCGAGCTCATCGATAGGACCGTAGGTGAGCGAACCGGACTCCTCGACCTGGACGGCCAGAGGGGTGCCACCATTTCCGCCATCAGCCCACATCTTGGAGAACAGCGAAGTGGGAACCGGGATGTAGAACCACTCCCAATCGTCACCGTCGTTGCCCTCTCCGACCTTGAAGGGACCGACCTGGACCTCTTTGATGCCCCACTGGTCAACGGAAAGGCCCATCTCCTCCTTGCAGGCAATCTCAGCCGAGTGGTTGCCGGAGAAGTACTTGTAGTCCACCAATAGACCGTATTGCTTCTTGTCAGACATGTCGTCTCTCCCTTTCTCCTACTTAGTCCTGGTCGAGGCTCTTGACGCGCCTGACATTGCACATGATGCCCTTGTAAGGTGCGCCGAATCCGAGCTTACCCACGTTGAAGTGGGGGATGAGGGAATTGACATTGGACTTCCAGACGCCGAACAGGTTGGGCTCCTCGCCATCCTGCTCAGGGAACCACCAACCATGGGTGCAGTGGACAACGCCCTTGAGGATGGTCGGGGTAACGAGAGCCTTCAGGCGTGCCTCGCCGAACATGTTGTAGACCTCGACCCAGTCGCCGTTGGTGATGCCGTACTTGTCGGCATCGGCCGGGTTGAGCTCGATGACAGGCCACGGATCGATCGCGCGCAGCGAGGGAACCTGACGATGCTCGGAGTGGAACGAGGTGTAGGTACGAGCACCGGTGGTCATGATCAGCGGATACTTTTCGGCGTCCTGCGGACGGCTGAAGGGGCTGAAGTTGGGCTCCTCGTAGTAGGGTAGCGCATCCTCGCCCCATGCGCGATACAGGGTGGACTTCATCTCGACCTTGCCGGTAACGGTGTTGAAGCCGGGCTCGCCGTCGAAGCGGAGCATTCCCTTCTCGTACTTCTTGTAGGTGTAACCGGGCTGATAGAAGCCGGCCTCGCGGAGGTCGTTGAAGGTCATGCCCAGCTCTTTGAGCTGGTCGTCGAAGAACTGCTCCGCGGTATCCCAGGGCCACCAATCCGGGTTGATGCGGCTTCCGATTGCGATGCAGACCTCGATGTCGGACTTGCACTCTCCGACGGTGAGAGCCTTGTTCATCGGGCCCATGAACACGGTGTTGCGGCCGTAGTGGGTGATGACGATTCCGTCATGCTCGGCCCAGGTGCTCAGCGGCAGGAAGATGTCGCCGACAGCCATGGCGGTCGGGGTCATGAACAGATCCTGGACAACGACGAAGTCGAACTTCTGCAGGGCCTTATGCCACCTCTCGGGCTGAGCCGAGCAGGTCGGGGTGAGGAAGTTCGAGCTGTTGAACCAAGCCATGTGCAGCTCGTAGGGCTCGCCGCTCTCGAGGGTGTCGAGGGTTGCGTCCGGCTGGGTGGTCGCCATACCGGTGGACAGTCCGGGCCAGGCCTCGGCGCCGATGCGCTTGGACCACAGCTCGTCGTCCATGGCGGAGCGCTGCTCCATACGCCACTTGCCGAGCAGGGCGGCCGGGGGGCCAACCGTGATTCCGCCGGGGGTGTCGATCGAACCAGTCATCGCGCAAAGGGACAGGAAGGCCTGACCGAGCTGGACGCCGTTCTTGTTCTGGTCGAACGCGAGGCCCCAAGCGTAGGAGATCGGACGCTCGTTACCGAGGATGTCCGCGACCTTGCGGATCGTCTCCTCGGGCACCCAGGTGATCTCGGCGACCTTCTCCACCGGGTACTCGGCGGCGCGCTTCTGCAGCTGAGCGGCACCGAAGCACCAGTTGTCAACAAACTCGTGATCATAGGTGTCGTTCTGAAAAAGCAGATTGATGATACCGAGCGCGAAAGCGGTGTCGGTCTGCGGGCGGAGCTGAACGTTGATGTTGCCATCGATGCATCCGACCCAGGTGATGCGGGGATCGATCGAGATGATCTTGGAACCACGCTTCATCATGTCGACGAGCGCATGTCCGAACAGACCGTCGCCGTTGGAGGGCAGCGGGTACTTACCCCAGACAACAATGTACTTGGGGAGCTCGTAGCTCGGGTCTTCGAAGCGCTCGGGGAGGTATCCGGCGTAGTCCATCTCGGGATAGCCGGCGCCCAGGATGTAGTCGGTGACGGAGCAGCGGGGCCCGTAGCAGGACCAACCGGACTGCGTGTAGCAGCAGTTCGGGGTGACGATCGCGGAGAAGGCCAGAGCATAGTAGTAGATGCAGGCCTCACGTCCGGTTCCACCGAAGACCACGATGGACTCGGCACCGTACTTCTCCTTCATCTCGTTGATCTTTTCAACGCAGGTGTCGATCGCCTCGTCCCAGGTGATGCGCTCCCACTTGTCCTTGCCGCGGTCCTCGTAGGCGCGCTTCATCGG
>CAYRYP010000028.1:0-17426 GCA_964428485.1 uncultured Coriobacteriaceae bacterium | reverse complement strand
TGGAACGTCGCCGGCGCCTCCTGCTTCCATGTAAACGAGCTGGACTAGCCCTCTTCTGATCTCTCTTCGTCGTCGACATCCGCTTCGGAGTCGGCTTCTGCTGCCGCGGCTTCGGCATATGCGGCTTGGATTGCCTCGGCCGCTGCAACTTGGTCGGGATCGAAGAGATTGTCCACCTCTCCGAGCGCTATCAAGCCCTCGTCGAAGGCGACCGTGTTCTCCTCCTCGTTCTTCTCGTAGACGAGTCCATAGGCCACGGCGTCGTCCTCATACTTGCGGCCGAGCTCTGCAATGATCATGTCATGCTCTTCGTCGTCGGTATCGATGAAGCCGTCGTAGCAGAAGACATAGGCATCCGCGAGGTGTGCGATCATGTTAACCGACTCCGCCGCCGAGTCGTAACACTCCTGCTCGTCCTCGTATGGGTGCGAATCGAAGAACAGGTCCTCACCGGCGAGTATCACGGTGAATGGGACGAGCTCCTCCTCGTCGGATATCTTGCTGCACGCCTCGTCCAGGGCGTAGAACAGGATGCTGGCCAGCTCCTCGTCAAGGTCGAGATCGACCAGCTCCTCATCGTTTGCCAGGATCGGCTCGTTAATAGATTCCATGACGGCCGCCTTTCGCGTGTTAGCTTGAAGGTTCAACGAGGTTAGAGTTTAGCATGTTCGAAGGATCGGCTCGCGCGGATGGCGTCACGGGCCGTGGGCCAAGCCGGGCGCAATCCGGCGCTGGAGGGAAAGATGGCTAAGCACGAGATCGAAAAACACAGGATTGTGGGGGTTCAGCAGATAGCATCGCACTGTCTCGTCTGCGGAAAGGATAACCCGCACAGCTTCCATGCGAGGTTCTACAACCTGGAGGACGGCAAGATCGCCGTGGAACTGCTGCCGACAGAGGTGCTGCAGAGCTTCCCGGATAGACTGCACGGCGGTGTGATCTCTACCGTCATGGACGAGCTGCTCAATCGCGCAATCCTGGTGAGCAGGCCCGAGATTGTCTCGGTGACCATGGAACTATCCGTCAAGTTCCGCAAGCCCGTTCCGATAGGCAAGCCGATGCGCGGCATCGCCTGGATTGAGAAGCTGCGCACTCGCACCTACGATGCGAGAGGCCAGATCATTCTCGAAGACGGCACGATCGCGGCAGAGGCGTTCGGGCGCTTTGCGATGATGCGTCCAGAAGACGTCGGGGGAGAGGAGGGGGTCGTCTACTACTTTGACGACCCGCGGGAAACCCCGGAGTTTATAGAGATCTAAAGCCGCGCGCTCTAAATTTCCGCGTGCTAAGGAGCAACCCGGCGTCGAGCCATCAGGTGGAGATCGGGCGCCTGAGCATATTGATGCGAGCGATGGACTCCTCTGCCAGCTTTGCGATGCGGGGATGGGGGTCCATCAGCATTCGGCTGAAGAGGCGCTCCGAATCGGGTAGGCGCAGCTTGACGATGCATTTGATGGCGGCGTATCTCACGGCGGCGCTCCGATCCCCAAGCGCGGGGACGACCCACGGTTCGGCCTGTTCCGGGCGCTCACGGGTGATCGAGCACAGCGCCATGATCCTTATGATCGGGCGAGAATTGGTGCAGTAGCCCTCCAGCACTTCGAAGTCCTCTTTGTCCTCACAGGGGAGCAGCGTGATGGCCTCGGCGAAGGTGCAGGTGTCGTCTGTGTCCAGCAGGGCGTCTATGTCCTGTTCGAGAAGCGCCTGCGCAACAGCGTGCTCCTCCACGTCGGTTACCGCGAGGAAGTTCAGGAGGTTGCGGGTAGCCCTCATCGCGCGAATCCTCTGCCACGGGAATTCCGCCGCGAAGAACCTCTCGAGATATAGGATTGCCTTGCTGTCCGCTCCGTAGAAACCACTGATCGCGGCGGAGTAGACGGCACGATCGCGGTGCTGCAGCAGGGTCATCAACATGGCGTAGGCCCTGGGGGTGCGCATCGCGCCTAGCATCTGGATGGCGACGCTGCGCGCCGACTCGCACATGATGTTTTCTCCGGAGGCCAGGCGGAATATTAGCTCCACCGACTCCGACTCCTCCTCGACCATATTTTTGATCAGCTCGTCGATTTTCAGAAAATGCTCTTTCCACCTGTTTACGGTGGCGTTGCGGTGCTCGGAGTACTGCTCGGTGTACATCTTGGCCTGTGCCTCGGGCATTTCACTGGTTATGGTCGCGTGGGAGGGGAGCAGGACCTCGCGCGGGATTGGGCCCCAGGTGTTTCCCACGGCGATCTGCGCGGTGCAGGCTACGGTGCGATTCTCGTCCCAGCACATCTCTAATAACTCGGGCAGCAGTTGGGTGTCGATGTTGTTGCAAAGAAAAGCAGCCCCCACGAAGCGGCGCCTGGGATTCTTCGCCTCGAGGCAGCGCCGGACTCTCTCTTGGGTTTCCCTCCATGCCGAGGGAGATATGGAGGCTTGGGTATGCAATGTGCCGCAGAGCACGAGTACTATCCCAAGGTTCGGGAACGCCAGGATTACCGCATAGAGCGGGTCGGAGGAGTAGGAGAGGCCAAAATAGGCCATCAGGAAGGGCACTACTACTAGCAGAAGCGAGATGCCCATCATGGAGGTCTTGTTGCACTTGGCAAAAGCGACGAGCTCAATGCAGCCGAACACCACGCCGACGATAATGGAGACGTAGAGCGGGTCGTTGAACAGTGTTGCCCCCACAGCTATTGCGATGTAGATGACCATCGGCACGAGCCACAGGTAGACCTTGGTCTTCTGCGCCGACGGAGGCATGCACCCTCCACGTGGGAACAGGATCCTTCGATGCATGTATCTCACATAGAGGATTGAGATGACGGCCCCTGCGACAATGCCCACAGGTAAGGCCAGCTTTAACTGCGATGGGCTGGGCCCGATTAGCATGCAGGCAAACCCGATGATGCACACCCAAATCCCGATAAGAAGGTTGAACAGTCCGTTTCCGAATGACGCTGGGAACAGCGAGAGACCGACCATCTTCTTGTATGCGTCGGCGTACCAGTCGGGGTTTGTCACGAAGTATGGGTTGTCGAAGTTCAGAGAGCGGGGGATGTTGTCCTCGAAGGTGATCATCTGGGATCTGTCTTCCTACCAATGGTCGCGGTGGATGTTGGGTTGGGTTCTCCTGACGAACAGCTAGTATACTCGACGCCCGCAAAAGACCCAGGGTTTAAGCCGAAAACATGGGGTATATCCTGCAGAAGAGCATGGTTGGCGGACGTGTTGGAAACGGTTCGGATCCGGTTTGGGTGTGGTTTGGAAACCAGATGGGATTCGGAAAGGTTCGGGATTCATCATCTTCAAGTGGAGCGACGGAGAGGAGAGAAGATGATGTATCCAAGACACGTTGCGACGCCGAGCGCCCTCGGTCGCTCGCGAATACTCACATGCCCGGAACCTGCGGATTGTCACGCCTCCGGGCGCGTTGTCGCTGCGGCGGCTGATCCCTCCGGAAGCCGGCGCGCAACGAGTACCCGGATGAGTCGGCGAAGCGCCTATGTCTTCGCCATGCTCCTTCTCTCCATCGCGTCCGCCATGTTCGTTATTCCTGTCGGGTATGCCGAAGCCGCGCTTTTGGGAGACGAAGTGCTCCTGGGCTTCGGGGACAGTTATGTCTCCGATACCGGGGAAAGCCGCCGCCACAGCGGGGTGGATCTTGGGATGAAAAGCGGTTCCGACGTGACCTCCCCGGTGCAGGGTAAGGTGAGTTTTTCCGGGAAGGTTCCGACTTCCGAGATCAAGGGATCCCCGACTACGATCGCCGTGTCCGTCGATATGGGAGACGGGAGGGTTGTGACTGTCATGCCGTTGTCGTCGGCTGCGGTCTCAGAGGGTGACTCTGTCAAGGCCGGGCAGGTTCTCGGCACACTCGCTGCCACGGGGGACTCCTCGACGCAGGCACCTCATGTGCACGTGAGCCTCAGGGTGAACGGCAAGTACACCGATCCCTCCTCACTTTTGGGGATAGCGTCTCGATTGGTTGATGCTGGCGAGGACACAGAGGTTAGCAGCCAGTCTGCGAACGCAGTTGCAGTGTCGGTCGATTCCTGGGATTTCGCGCTTCCCTCTGCTGCAACCGCGATGGCGGAGTCCTACGCAGCGAGCACGGGTGAGGCCTCCGGGAGCTCGGCTGTGGCTGATGTTGTAGAGGAGGCGACGGAGCTCGGGACCATAAGCTCGGGCGCTATCTCCTCGGGCGAGGCTGTGATAGGCGAGAGTGCTGCGGGGCAGGCGGTGTCCGAGGACGCGAGCAGCGGTGGGTTTCTCGCTCGCGTGTTCGGCTCCCTAGGCGCAACTCTCTCCGATCTTGGTGTTGCGGGGGTGTTCGTGATCGTAGCCGCTCTGGCTCTGCCGGGGGCTTTGGGCGTGATCGCCATGCTTCGGGCGGTAAGGAAGCGCGTGCGCATGGAAACGGCAAGTTTGAAGGGAGCAGCGGAGCGTCTGTGAGGGATTCCGGCTCGCTTGAAGTATTTTGCAGGATCTTTGGGATAAACGATGGTAATCTCTATAGGCTACTTTCCTGCCCCGGGGAGGACCGGGGCCGTTTAGTCCAGAGGAGGTGACACATGAAGGCTTACGAACTGCTGTATTTCATTAACCCCGCACTCGATGACGAGGAGCGCGCAGCGGTCAGCGCCAGGGTGTCCGACATCATCACTGCAGACGGGGGTTCCATCGAGTCCATCGATGACTGGGGCAAGCGCAAGCTGGCCTATGAGATCAAGGACCTCACCGAAGGCGAGTATTACCTCGTCAACTTCCAGGCGAATCCAGAGTCCATCTCCGAGATCGATCGACTGCTCCGAATCAGCGATCGAGTCATCCGCTACATGATCGTCTGCCGCGAGGTTGAGGAGTAAGTTGCCGAAAACGCCCGTCTAGGGCCTGGAGACTATTGGTTTTTCTGGAGAAAGCAGGATGAAATGAGCATCAACAGGGTTGTGATCAGCGGAAACCTCACCCGCGATCCGGAGCTTAGGTCGACCGCTGGTGGAACGGCGGTTCTCGGATTCGGAGTGGCGGTCAACGACCGCAGGAGGAATCCCCAGACTGGGGAGTGGGAGGACTATCCTAACTTCGTGGATTGTACGATGTTCGGCGCACGTGCCGACGGCATAGCGAAGTACCTCTCCAAGGGGACCAAGGTTGCAATCGAGGGCAAGCTCCGCTGGAGCCAGTGGGAGCGCGACGGGCAGAAGCGCTCGAAGCTCGAGGTCATCGTTGACGAAATCGAGTTTATGAGTTCCCGTTACTCCAACAATGAGGCTCCCGCGCCCGCTCAGCAGCAGCAGAGCCCGATCCCTGCGCCACCGGATCTCTCGGTGTACGACGAGGAGATCCCGTTCTAGATCGCCGATCCTGCTAGACGATACCCAGCTAACGAATCTCGCGTGGCACCAGAGGGTGCCCGGTTCGCCAGCCGACGAACTGTGAAGGAGGGAAACAATGGCAGAGCACAATCGCCAGCCGAGGCGCAAGTATTGCCAGTTCTGCAAGAAGGACGCCCCGGCCATCGATTACAAGGACGTCAATCTGCTCCGCAAATACATGACCGATCGCGGCAAGATCAAGCCGAGGAGGGTCACTGGTACTTGCACTCAGCATCAGCACGATCTCGCCAACGCCATCAAGCGCGCTCGCGTCATGGCTCTGGTGCCCTACACGGTGCCTGTGGTCAACGGTCGCGGCGACCGCAAGAGGCGCTCGTAACAGGTTCAGCTCTAAGGAGAACATCATGAAGGTAATTCTTTTGCAGGAGCTGAAGGGCAAGGGAGGCGAAGGCGACGTTATCGACGTGGCCCAGGGCTTCGCAGACAATTTTCTACTGCCCAACAAGATTGCCATCAAAGCCACCAAGGGCAATCTGAAGCAGCTCGAGCAGCGCAGGCACAAAATCGAGAAGCGTGAGGCCGCTCGCCTCAAGACGGCCGACGATGTCCAGAAGGCTCTCGACGGCAAGAGTCTGACCATCATCGCCAAGGTTGGCGAGGACGGGCAGCTCTTCGGGTCCGTCACCCCTGTGATGATCGCCGCCGCTATCAAGGAGCAGCTCGACATCGAGATCGATCGCAAGAAGGTCGATCTTCGCAAGCCGATCAAGACCGCTGGCGATCATGTCGCCTCCATCGCGGTCTACCGTGATATCAAGGCCGAGATCAACGTCTCGGTGAAGAGCGAGGAAATGCTCGCTGCCGAGGCTGCTGCAGCAGAGGCTGCCGCAGCTGCAGAGGCCGCGGCCGAGCAGAGCGACGAGGTCATCGAGGAGGTCATCGAGGCCGATGCCGAAGAGGCTGCCGAGGAGTCCCAGGAGGACGCTACCGAGTAGCCGCCAAGCTCTCAGCTCCAACCCCATAGGGGAAGGGAAATGTGCAGAAAAGAACGACCCGCAACAGGCTTTAGGTTGCGGGTCGTCTGCTTTTCGGAGTGCCGTGCCACATCTTCACAGCGATCCGGCTTTCCCCTATCGCCGGGGTCTTACTTTCCTTGGAGACAGAGCTGCTCGAACGATTCGATCGAGAAGTCAGCCAAGGATCTTATCTCCTCCGAGTTCTGATGTTTGTAGGGCTCGATCACTGCGCAGGTTGTCATGCCCACCCTGCGCGCACTGAGTATTCCCTCCGATATGTCCTCGAACACCAGGCAGTCCGCTGCACAGGAACCGATTCTCGACGCTGCAAGTAAATAGACGTCCGGCTCGCTTTTGCCGCGGCATTCGTCGCAGAAGGCCACGGCGTCGAAGGAGTCCGCGATTCCGTTGTATTCCATGGAGGCCCTGATTAGGGTGCGCGAGAGCGAGGTCGCCACGGCTATGCTCACGCCGCGCCTGCGAAGCTCTTTCAGGTAGTTTTTCACACCAGGTTTGCACATGACACGTTCCGAGTACTCCTCCAGGGCGAGTTCGTCGAACCTGCGCATCGTGTCCTCGACGGTTAATTCTCCGTCAAGCCGATCACAGAACCACCTTGCGGTCTCCTCGAACGTCATCGGGGTGATGATCTCCTCGTAGTTGTCGGGCAGAACCAGCTGGTATTCCTCGCAGAAGCGCTCATCGATGGATTCCCAGACCCACATGGAGTCAACAAGGGTGCCGTCGTAGTCGAAGATCACCCCGGAAAAATCGCACTTTACCTGCGAAAACGCTTCGAGTTCTGGAAAATGGGAAAGTCTGGCGTCTGAAGGTGTCTGCTCAGAAGCCCCCATTGCCGCCATGATCGTCCTTCCTGCTGATCTAAACAGAATCGAAACCGGTTCCAAACAAGAGCCAAACCGGTTCCAAACTACTTCCAAATCATGTCATGCGGCGGCAGGAAGGACGTCTAGCCCTTGTAAAATCGTCGGTAAACGAAAAAGGAAAAATATTTCAAAACTGTGGAAAAGCACGACAGTTTCCAAGCCCCGATTTGTGAAAACTGTGGACAAAACGATGGGTCCGAATAATCTAGGCACGACTTTCTCACAGGGGTCTGGTGGAAGATGTGAACATCAGTTAACAACTTCTTGTCGGAAAAATCTTGCCCCAAATATGGGACAGCGCTCGACTTTTGATTTTGCTACCATGAGGTTCCCTTTGATTTGGGAGCGGACCTCTGGCAGAGATACGGAGCGCAAGAAATGCCCAATGGAGTGATGGCTGAAGCAATGGCATACGACGGGTACTACCAGGGGGAGAGCACGGCGGGCGCTCTTGGTTCAGCTGGAAACTCCTATCGCGAGAGGACCGTCCCCCATAACATCGAGGCCGAGAAGGCTGTCCTCGCTGCGATGATACTCGACCCCGAGAATGTCTTGGACGACGCGTTTCTGGAGATAAAGGCTGAGGCCTTCTACAGGCCTTCGCACCAGAAGATCTTCGAGGCCATCTACGAGATGCACTCCCTGAGTCAGCCCGTGGATCAGATCTCGTTGGCCGACAAGCTCAAAGCGAGGGGAGACCTCGAGGCGATCGGTGGGGTCGCCTACATAGCCGAGCTCGCCAACAACTCCTTCGCTCTCGCCAACTGGCGCTACCATGCCCAGATCGTCAACAGGGAGGCGCTGCTCAGGAGCCTCATAACCGCTGCGACCCGTATCAAGGCTCTCAGCTACGATGCCCCGGACGATACCGAGGCGATAGTCGAGCAGGCTGAGAAGCTCGTCTTCGACGTCACCAACAAGGAGATCAGATCGTCGTTTCGAACCATCTCGGAACTCCTGAACGAGTCGATGACTCTCATAGACGAGCTTGCGAAGAACAAGAGACACCTCCAGGGTGTGCCCACCGGGTTCGAGAGCGTGGACAGGATCTTTTCGGGTCTTCGCGGCGGCGACCTGATCGTGCTGGCCGCCCGTCCCGGCGTCGGCAAAACCGCATTTGCGCTCAATGTTGCCACCAACGCCGCCAAGCATGGCACCGCCGTTGCCTTTTTCAGCTTGGAGATGCCCGCAATCCAGCTTATCCAGAGGATCATGTGCGCCGAGGCTAGGGTCAATCTCAAAAAGATGCGCAGCGGATCGTTAACCTCGGCGGATTGGCAGCAGCTTATCAGGGCGTGCTCCAACCTCGAGGAGCTCAACTTCGCTATCGACGACACATCGGGACTGTCGATCATGGAGCTCCGCGCGAAGGCCAGAAGGCAGCTCCACAACGCCGAGGAGGGCCTGATCGTGGTGGACTACCTGCAGCTGATGCAGTCCCATGGCTACCACAAGGAGAGGCATCTCGAGATCGCTGATATCACCAGGGGCCTCAAGATGCTCGCCAAGGAACTCAACGTTCCCATCATCGCGCTCTCGCAGATGAGGCGCGAGTTCGATTCGCGCCCCGACAAGCGTCCGCAGCTCTCCGACCTGAGGGAGTCTGGCTCCATCGAGCAGGATGCCGACATCGTCATGTTCATCGACCGTTCGATGAACGATGAGGAGGCCGAGAAGGAGAAACGGCCCGACAAAGGCGTGGCCAGGATCATCGTGGAGAAGCACCGCAACGGGCCGACCGGCCTTGCCGAGCTCGCTTACAATGCCGAGTACACGCGCTTCGACGAGCTCTATCGCGGCCCGGATGAGTACGACCCCCGTTTCGACGAGGACCAGTAGGCTCGCGTCACGCGAGGCCGCACTGTACCTAGGTCTGTCGCGTCAAGCCTATCCCAGCTCGTCCACGCAGGACACCAGGACTTCAGTCATAGTTTTCACCTAGATAAGAACGGGCCCGCGATCTTTAGAGGTCGCGGGCCCGATAGACTCTATACGTTAGCCGCTAAGCTAAATATAAGTAGAATCAATCCCAGCCGTCGGTGTCGAACATGGCGCTCTCTGCAAGTTCCTCCTCGTACGGCATCTTCCAGGCGTGCTGGTCGGTATGCAGCAGTTTGTGGGACTTGTGCGAGAGAGGCTCTCCCAGGAAGTTCTCGTAACACTTCTGGACGGAGGGGTTCTCATGGGAGAACCTGATGTCGGAGATTTTGTCCAGGCCGTAGAGCACCTGTCCGCGCGCTCCGGCGAGCTCTTTGCCCTCCGAGATGGGTTGGCCGCCGCCGCCGGCGCATCCGCCGGGGCACGCCATGATCTCGACGAAATCGTATTCCACCTCGCCCTTGCGAATCGCCTCCAGGAGGTTGCGAGTGTTCCCGAGTCCGCTGGCCACGGCCACTCGCACCGGGGTCTCGCCGAGCATGAAGGTGGCTTCCTTCCAGCCGCGCAGGCCCCTGACATCCTTGAAGGTGTCGGGGTCGGGGTTCTCCCCCATGGCGAGGTAGTAGGCGCTTCGAAGCGCGGCCTCCATGACGCCACCTGTGGCGCCGAAGATCACACCAGCTCCGGTGCCCACTCCAAGCGGGCTGTCGAACTCTTCCTCCTCGAGCTGCTCGGGCACCATATGCTCGGAGCGGATCATCCTGTCCACCTCGCGTGTGGTGAGCACAATGTCGACATCTGGGCCATGTCCGGCATCGTTCATGACCGGGATCTTGCACTCCGCCTTCTTCGCGATGCAGGGCATGATGGAGACCGAGAAGATTTTGTCCGGGTCGATATCCATCAGCTCCGCGTAGTAGCTCTTTGTTATGGCGCCGAACATCTGTTGCGGCGACTTGGCGGTAGAGAGGTTGTCGACCATATCGGGGTAGTGACCCTTGATGAAGCGCACCCAGCCTGGGCAACACGAGGTGAACATAGGCCAGCTGTAATCATCGCGGTTGGCCATGCGCTCCAAAAACTCGCTACCCTCCTCCATGATCGTGAGGTCGGCGGTGAATACGGTGTCGAAGATGTAGTCGGCACCCATTCTGCGAAGCGCAGCGACGAGTCTTTTGACTGTGGCTTTAGAGCGCGGCAGGCCCAGCGACTCGCCCCATGCGGCGCGAACCGCCGGTGCGATCTGCACCACCACGACCTTGTCCGGATCGGCCAGGGCGTCGAAGAACTTGTCGGTGTCGTCGTAGCCCCTGAGCGCGCCAACCGGGCAGTGGGTGATGCATTGTCCGCAGAGCGCACAGTTGGTCTCGTTGAGGGACATGCCGCCGCTGACCCCGATGGTCGTGTGGGCGGCATGGTTGATGAAGTCCCAGATGTGCACCTGCTGCACCTTCTCGCACACCTGTACGCAGCGCAGGCACTTGATGCACTTGTCTTCGAAGCGCACCAGCGGGAAGTCTGAGTGCGAACGGTTGCGGGGCAGCATCTTCTCGTAAGGCTGCTCGAAAAGCCCCAGCTCATTGGAGACCTTCTGCAGCGCGCAGTTGCCACCGCGCACGCAGTTGGTGCACGAGACGTTGTGCTGGGAGAGGATGAGCTCGACGTTGGTCTTGCGGGCCTCCCTCACCTTCGGGCTGTTGGTGTGCACGACCATGCCGTCGGTGACCTCGTTGTTGCATGCTGCGGCGAGCTGCTCGATCCCCTCTATCTCCACGACGCACACCCTGCATGCGCCGATCTCGTTGATCCCCTCGAGGTAGCAGAGCGTGGGGATGTCGATTCCGGCGGCCCTGGCGGCCTTGAGTATAGAGGTGTGCTCCTCCACCTCCACCTGTCTGCCGTCGATAGTGACGCTTACCATCTGTCGATCCTCCCCCCTCTGAACGCGCCGAAACCGTAGTGGTCGCAGTGCAGACACCTGTTGGCCTCCTGCTCGGCGGCCTCGTCGGTCAGGCCCTCCTCGAACATCTCGAAGTCGTGCCTGCGCACCTCGACCCCGCGCTCGTTCATCTCGGAGCGCGCACAGGAGATACGTCCCTTGAACTTGATCGGCGGCAGTTCCACATCACGCTCGATGATGTGGTGGTAGCCGAGGTAGGTATCGATGTTGCGAGCGGCGACCTTGCCGGCAGCGATTGCCGCGATGACGGTGGCGGGTCCGGTTACGCAGTCGCCACCGGAGAACACCCCGTCGAATCCCGTGACGACACAGCCATCGTCGGCCACGATCTTGCCTCTGTTGACTGGGATGCCGAAGTCGGCGAAGGCCTGCGAGTCGATGCTCTGCCCGATCGCGACGACCACCTTGTCGCACTTGATTGTGAATGCGTCCTCTTGGGCGTCACGCATGGAGGCTCTCCCGTCGATCACGGGACCGATGATCTGGGGCTGCACGACTACGCCCGTGACCCTGCCATCCTCGATCTCGAGTGTGGTGGGGTTGTGTAGCTCGATGATCTCGCAGCCCTCGGCGAGAGCGTTTCGGATCTCCTCTTCCAGGGCGGTCATGTCGACGCGCCTGCGGCGGTAGACCACGATGACCCTGCGGGCGCCGAGGCGCACGGAGGAGCGGGCCACGTCCATCGCGACGTTGCCTCCGCCGATGACCACGACCGTCTCGTCTTTGAAGCTGGGTGCGAACCCCTCGCCGATGTCGCGAAGCATCTTCACTGCAGACATGACATTGGGTGCGCTCTCTCCGACGAGGTTGAGCTGACGGTCGTTGTGGGCGCCGATGCCGATGAACATCGCATCGAAGTCGCGCTTGATGTCCTCGATCGCGATGTCGCGCCCTACCGTTACGTTGGTCTGCACCTCCACGCCCTGCTTGGTGATCCAGTCCACCTCTTGCTGCAGCAGCTCCTTGTCGAAGCGATAGTTGGGGATGCCGTAGAGCATCATCCCGCCCAGGTGCGAGCGCTGTTCGAATATCTTGACGCTGTGTCCCATAAGAGTGAGATAGTAGGCGACGGTGAGTCCTGCGGGACCTCCGCCGATGACTGCGACCCTCTTGCCCGTGGGCTCGTATTTTGCGGGCTCGTAGTCGCCGTCAACGTTGTCGCAGGCGTAACGCTTGAGCGCGCGGATGTTGATGGGGTCATCGATCATCCCACGGCGGCAGTTGATCTCGCAGGGGTGCTCGCAGATCGAGCCGCAGGATATGGGCAGCGGGTTGTCCTTTCGGATAAGCCTGACGGCGTCGGTGTAGCGCCCGGCCTCTACCAGTGCGATGTAGCCGGGGATGTCCACCTTAGCCGGGCAGTTGGATATACACGGGATGAGGTCGTTTGCTGTGAACTCGCAGTATCCCTTCTCCACATGAGCACTGAAATCTGCCGAGAACCTCCTGATCGCCTCAAGCGCAAGCGCCGCAGATTCCGATCCGATCGCGCAGTCCGCTGTCAACGATATGTCGCGGGCCGTCTTCTCAATGAGCTTGAGCGTATCGTTGGTTCCCTCGCCGCGCAGCACCTTCTCTATCAGGGAGTGGAGCTGCTGGAGCCCCACCCTGCAAGGTGTGCACTTTCCGCACGATTGTGAATTGCAGATGTTCACGAATGCTGCGGTGAACTCCACGGGGCAAGGGGAAAGGGTGCTCTTGATGAAACGCTCCCCGAGCGCACGCTGCAATTCGGCAACCGCGCTCTGCTCATCGTTGAGGCCGGCCATGTGCATTTCGTTCATTCCGGTCCCTTCTCTTCCTGTCCTCTTCTTCTGGACGCCCAATAAACCCCACGGACATCCGAGACAACCCTTTAAAGTCTACTGGAAGTGCTCGAAAAAATGATGCCGCCCGACGTTCTATCAAGGGTTTTCACCCAATATTAGTACGTTCATACAATTTGAAAATATGCCCCATCTCCCCATCCAGCGCGCATCAGCTTTACGGTCCACATCTGCACGCCTCGGCCGGATGCGGACCGTCACGGCACGAATGCGTTCGAAGTGCTATTGGTCCGACGGGTCTTCGCTCTTGCGCACCGTCCGGAGAATGCCGCGCGTCACCGCGGCTAGCCGATTGGGGTCTTTGGCCCGGTGCGGCGCGGATATAATTGTCCCCGGTAACACCTCAGGCAACTCAGTAGATTGGATCGAAGATGTCAGCAACGGTTCTGGTGGGCGCGCAGTGGGGCGACGAGGGCAAGGGTAAGATCACCGACCTACTCGCAAGCCGGTACGATTTTGTGGTGAGGTTCCAGGGAGGCAACAACGCTGGGCACACCATCGTTCACGGTGACACTCGCCTGGCGCTGCATCTGATCCCATCAGGCGTTCTTTACGACAATGTAACCTCTGTCATTGGTAACGGGTGCGTGGTCGATCCTAAGGTCCTCATCGGGGAGATAGATCAGCTCAACGCCTCCGGCATCTCCACCGACCACCTTGTTATCTCGTCGCATGCGCAGATGATAATGCCCTGGCATGTCGCGCTTGACGGAGCCGTGGAGAAGAATCTCGGCACTCTCAAGATCGGCACTACGAAGCGCGGTATTGGCCCAACCTATCAGGACAAGGCCGCTCGCAGCGGGATGAGGATGGGTGATCTTCGCGACGCCGCCTACTTCCGCGAGCGCCTGGAGGCCGCCGTTGCCAGCAAGAACGAGCTGCTGGCAAACGTCTACGGACTCGAGACCTACGACGTTGATGCTGTGTACGAGGAGTACATGGGATACGCCGAGCGTCTATCCGGCCAGATCGCCGACACGGTGACGCTTCTCAACGAGGGGCTGGAGGCCGGCAAGAGCGTCTTTTTCGAAGGAGCACAAGGGGCGCTGCTCGACATAGATCACGGGACCTATCCGTTCGTGACCTCGTCGTCTACCACCGCCGGCGGCGCCAGCACCGGCTCGGGCATCGGTATCAAGTGGATCGACAGGGTGCTGGGTATCTCCAAGGCATATCTCACCAGGGTCGGCTCCGGCCCGTTCCCCACCGAGCTCGACGATGAGGATGGCGAGATACTCTCGCAGAAGGGCGCCGAGTTCGGCGTCACCACCGGGCGCAAGAGGCGCTGCGGCTGGTTCGATGGGGTCGTTATGCGCTACTCCGCCCGCGTCAATGGACTCACCGACATCTGCCTCACCAAGCTCGACGTGCTCGACTCGATGCCTACCATAAAGGTCTGCGTAGCCTACGACATCGACGGCGTGCGCGTGGACAGCCTGCCCGACTCCCTTCGCGATTTCGAGAGGGCCGTGCCGGTCTACGAGGAGATGCCGGGATGGTGCGAGGACACCACCGGATGCCGCAGCCTCGAGGAGCTTCCCGCCAACGCGCAGGCCTACGTGCGGCGCATTGAGGAGATTGCGGGCGTGCCAGTCTCGATCGTGGCGGTCGGCCCCGACCGCGACCAGACGATAATGTGCGGTTGGGAGTAAACCGTCATATGCCAACGAGGGATTCCGAGGTTGACTTCGACCGCGATGCGATTGCGGAGAGGGAGCACCGCTACTCACTGAAGTGGGACTGCGCAGGAAGGCTCGGGCATTCCCCCGAGGAGCTGCCCCTATGGGTGGCTGACATGGATTTCCCGGTCGCACCCGGGATCCAGAGGGCTCTGTCAGATTTCGCTTCCGAGGGTTTCATGGGCTATTCGGAGCCTGGCGAGAGCTACGTCGATTCCGTCACCGGGTGGTTCTTGCGCAGGCATCGCGTGACGTATGAGCCGGAATGGCTGGTGCGCACTCCCGGTGTGGTGTTCGCGCTGTCCAATGCCGTCGCCTCTCTCACCGAGCCGGGCGATGCGGTGATGATACTCTCGCCGGTCTACTACCCGTTCGCCTCGTCGGTGCGGGCAAACAGGCGCAGACTCGTGGAGTGCGAACTCGCTTACGACCCGGCCGCCAACCCTGCCTACTCGATGGACTATGCGGCGATCGAGCGCGCTATGGATGCAGAGGATGTCAGGATGCTCATCGTCTGCAGCCCGCACAATCCTGTCGGGCGCGTGTGGACCGCCTGTGAGCTGCAGGCCTTAGGCGACATCTGCGCATCGCGCGACGTAATTGTCATCTCCGACGAGATCCACTGCGACCTGACCCTGTTCGGCAATATGTTCACCCCGTTTTTGAAGGCATGTCCCGATCTCGCGGAGCGCTGCGTCGTCTGCACCGCCCCCAGCAAGAGCTTCAGTATCGCGGGCCTACAGTGCTCCAATATCTGGATACCCTCTGAAGATCTCAGAGGCAGATTCTCCAACAGACTCTCCATGCTCGGGGTGTCGCCTCCCAACATTCTCGGGCAGGTTGCGTGCATGGCCGCCTACGATGAGTGTGGAGACTGGCTCGACGCCGCCATCGCCTACATCGAGTCGAACATGCTGCACATGCGTGAGTTTATCGAGCGTGAGATACCTGGGGTGTCGATGGTCTTTCCTCAGGGCACCTATCTTGCGTGGCTCGACATGACCGCACTGGGGATAAAACCCAAGGAGCTCGACAGCTTCATGCGAACCGAAGCCGGTTTGTGGCTCGATGCGGGCACGATGTTCGGCAAGGGCGGTGAGGGTTTCCAGCGCCTCAACGCCGCATGCACGCGCCAAACTCTGGACGAGGCGCTGCGCAGGCTTTGCTCGGCCGTGCTCGATCTCTAGGGCGAAGCCGCCTTTGCTGCTCTTCGTCCCTCTTCGTCGTAGGCCGTCTGCGGCCATATGGGCGCGGGATCCTTGCAGCTAGTTCCCGTTTTGCAGTAACATTGCAGACCGCTGGATGCACGGGCAATCGACTGTGCATATCCAGTTTGCAAGCGGGGCGCCCGCGCGAAATGTCGCCCCCACCTTGCAGCGCCCGGTAGGGCAGCTGTCTGGTCGAGATCCAAACCGCGCCTCGGCAGGGCCTACCCCTGCTCACATGTTGCGTGGTCATATGCGGATCGAGAGCCTCCGGCTGCCATGGGCACCGGGGGCTTTGTTGTTGGGAAGGCATGAAGTGAAACTCACCATGGAGGTGAACCGAGATTAGCGCTCAGGAGTCAAGAATCAACGGAGAGATCAGGGCGAGGGAATGCCGTCTTATCGGCGTGGATGGTACGCAGCTTGGCATCTACGACACAAGGGACGCGCTTCGCATAGCGGAGAGCCAGAACCTCGATCTGGTCGAGATCGCCCCCAACGCCGACCCTCCCGTCTGCCGTGTCATGGACTATGGCAAGTACAAGTACGACCAGGAGGTCAAGGCAAAGCAGGCCCGCAAGAACCAGTCCAAGCTCGAGGTGAAGGAGATGAAGTTCCGTCCCAAGATCGGGGTGGGCGACTACGAGACTAAGAAAAAGCACGTGGTCAGGTTCCTCAACTCGGGCGCTAAGGTCAAGGTCACGATCATGTTCCGCGGAAGGGAGATGGCGCATCCCGAGCAGGGCATGCAGATCCTCGACAAGCTGGTCGAGGATCTCGCCGACATCGCGGTGGTCGAGAGCAAGCCCAAACTTGAGGGCCGCAACATGCACATGATGTTCGGACCCATCAAGAAAAAGAGCGGCTCCGGCTCCTCCAAGAAGTCGAAGAGGGACTCCAGTAAGGACACCAACGCTTCCGAGGCCCAAGAGAACGAAGGGACCCAGGAGGCTTAAATAGGGCTTCCCACCCGTGGAAACGCGGGTTACGAAGAGAAAGAAAGGACGGAGATCAATATGCCCAAGATGAAGACCCATAAGGGTACTGCCAAGAGGATCAGGGTCACCGGTAGCGGCAAGCTCGTCAGGGCCAAGGGATATCACAGCCACATCCTCGAGAAGAAGAGCCCCAAGCGCAAGCGCAATATGCGCAAGGAGACCGTCGTCGCCAAGGCCGACGAGAAGGTCCTGAAGCGCAGCCTCGGGCTTCGATAGACCCCGTAACCTGCAGATCGAGCAGTCCATCTTTTAGGAGTGATGACAAATGCCCCGCGTTAAGCGTTCCGTCTCAGCCCGCAAGAAGCGTCGCACCGTTCTCGAGCGCGCCAAGGGATACTATGGTGCCAAGTCCAGGACCTACCGTGCAGCGAAGGAGCAGGTGCAGCACTCGCTCCAGTACGTGTACAGGGATCGTAGGAATAAGAAGCGCGATATCCGTCGCCTCTGGATCACTCGCATCAACGCTGGTGCTCGCATCAACGGCATCTCATATTCGAATTTCATGCACGGCCTGAAGCTCGCCGGCATCGAGCTCGACAGGAAGGTGCTTTCCGATATGGCCATCAACGATGCCGCCTCCTTCGCGGCGCTTTGCGAGGTCTCCAAGAAGGCTCTCGCTGAGGCCAGCAAGTAGTCGGAGTACGAGAAAGGCTTTT
>CAYRYP010000027.1:3751-17803 GCA_964428485.1 uncultured Coriobacteriaceae bacterium | reverse complement strand
CATGTGCCTGAAGACTAGTTGAGCATGAGGCTCTCCTGCGCGAGCGGCGTCGTCCTCAGGGCCAGCTCCTCGGTCGCCTCGGCAGAGACCGTCACCTTGTAGGAGATGGTCACCGTTTCCCCGGCCATCGCATGGATGTAGAAGTAGCGCAGCTGGAGACCGTATATGGTGGCCTCGGCACCGGTGCTCCCCTCGTAGACCGTGCCGCCATCACTCACCACGAAGTCCGAGACCGTACCACCTGCCGGCGCCCAGAAGTACACATAGGCGAGCATATCGCTCGTGTCGCGCTTGTCCGACGCACTGCCCGTCACATAGGTGGGCGCTGCCTCGGCCTCCTCCTCGGTGATGGTGTTGGTGATGGTGGTGGTCACCTCATAGGTAGTGGTGCCGTCCTCGTTCTCGACCCCCTCACCGATCGTGGTTCCAACGGCGGCGTACCAGCTGATCTTGCTGACCGTCGAGTCGTTGATGTAGACGCCCAGAACGGGGGTCGTGGGGTCATCGCCCATCTCGCCGGCAAGGCCACAGAGGGCCATGATCTCCTCCTCTTCCTCGTCTGCCATCCAGGCGAGGAGACGGCCGTCCTCAGCAGACTCGCTGATGACGTCGAGAAGGTCGCTCAACTCGGCGCTGCCGAGGTTGTCCAGGATGTTCTGGAAGGCGAGCGCGGCGACGGCGCTGAAGTACTCGTCCTGGGCGCTGCCGTCATTGCCGAACTTCCAGTAGGTGCCGCTCAGAAGCTCCTCGGCCGCCGTGGTCCCGTCAATGACCGTCCCATCAGAGGTGGTGAAGCCCCCCGTGAGCCCCAGGAGCCTCTGGAGAAAGACCGGGTCAACGGATATGACGCCGTCGACGGTGCCGTAGCCCGCCTGCTCCCAATAGCCCTGGGCGAGCTCGCCCACGCGGACGAAGTTGGGGGTGAAGGTCATCTGGGCCGCGTTCGTGCCGATCGTCATGCCGAGGTTGATGCGCTCCTCCTCGGAGACCTCCACGTCAAAGCCTGACTTGTTGACGAGCGTCGTGGACTCACCGAGGGTCATGACCCCGTCTGTGATGGTGATGGTGACCCAAGACCCGGGAAGGCCGCCCGTGGAGCGGGCCTCCGCGTTGTTCTGCGCGATGATGAGGTAGGTGCGGGTCTGGCCGTCCGCCCCGAGCATCTGCGGCAGCGCCTCCAGGACGGGCTCCGCGAGGTCAACCATCTCCTGGAGCTCGGTCAGAGGCTCCTGGACCTCCTCGAGCAGCTCACTGAGCTGGGAGATGTGGGCCTCCGGCAGGGAGGTGACGGTCTCCACGCAGCTCTGGATCACGGGCGCGGCGTCGCTCACCGTATCACTGAGCGTGCTCACCAGCTCGACGTTGATCTCACCGTCCTGGAGCAGGCTCGAGAGGCTCACGCCCGAGAGACTCTCCGCGACAGGGACGAGCGCCTCGTTCACGAGCGTGTATGCGGTCGATCCCAGCGTCTGGACCGAGCTGATATCCTCCCCCACCACGGGCACGAGCGTCGCAAGGTTCCAGAGCGGCCCGTTCACCTCCTCGTTGATCGCCTCGACGTTGGCGACCATGGAGCTCACCGCAGTCGCGAGCGAGTCCGCATCACCGCTCTCGAGCGCCTCTGCGAGCACCGATGCCTGCGCCATGACCGAGGAGGCGCGCTCGCGGACCGTCATCGCGGAGCGATAGAGCAGGGCCCCTGCGGTGCCCACCGCGGCGAGGATGACGGCCAGGACGATCCCCACGACGGTGGCCACGAAACGGGCCCGATGGCGTCGGTGGTGGCGATGACGATGGTGGTGGTGACGATGGGAGCCGTTGTCCCCGAGGTATTGCATTCCCGGTAGAACGGGTCCCGCATCCGCAGGCACGTCCAGCTGCCAGAGGTCCTGGTCTGAGGACCGCGCATGCTTTGGTGCGAAGTGTGAAGCCATTTTCTACCCCCGGGGTAAGTTTTTGCTGGCCTCATTGTATGTTCATTACTTTGGCTCCGTCAAAAACACAGGGCACTCCCCCATAGGTCAACAGGCCTTAGCTGCACTAAACCTGGCAACCAACGTTGGTTGCATGCGCATGTCGAGATTGCCCCCCAGGCACTTTTCTTCTCATAGGCCTGTGTATAATCGCAGAACTTGCAGGTCATCGACTGAGGGGAGGTGCGATGGGCTTCAAAAACTTCATACGGCCCCTTCTCCCACCCACGTCTCGTGCCTTTCTCAACCAGACAAACCTTCTCCTTGAGAGGCTGGATGCGGCCACCGAGAGATTGCGTGACCTATCTGAGAAGACAGCCCATCTCGAAGAGACCAACAACCAGATGCTGCGCCGGATTCACGGCTTGGAGGAACAAAACCGCCGCCTGAGCGACCAGCTGAGACGCACGGTCGGAAGGAAGATGCGCTACTCGAACCTCGAGTACGCCTCCAAGCTAGGGGCAGGGAACACGCCTGATATTCTCCTGGCAGGATGGTATGGCGCGGAGAACTTCGGCGACGAGCTGATGCTCTCCGCACTCGTGGAGTCCTTTCCGAAGGAGGCACGCTCTCGCATTGCCGTCCTTCTCTGGGACAACTACACCTATCCCACCGATCTCATAGACCCTCGTGTCACGATACTCCACTATCCCTGCTCCACATGGGAGCTCGACCAGCTCGCCAACCACTTCACCACCTTGGTGTGGGGCGGCGGCGCCATCCTCGATGACACGCAGTATGACGAGAACCCCGACAACTACAACACGGGCAACCTCTTCATCCGTCTCTCCAAGAGAATGCTCGTGCGGGGAGGTCGGGTGTTCTGTCTCGGACTGAGCACGAACGACCTCTTCAACAATCAGGAGTACATCCGTGAGCTCGACTCGATCGTATCCGACTGCGAGCTCTTCTCGCTGAGAGACCCGAACTCGCTTGGCGTCCTCTCGCGCTCGGGAATCGACACATCAAGGGTTGAGCTCTGCCAAGACCTTGCCTTTGCCAGTACCACCCTCTCTGAGCTCCCGCGAAACACGACCTCCTTCCGTGACAATCCCACACGAGTCGCCGTCGTGCCGCTCTCCATCCCTGGAATGAGAGACCACTACATCGGCGTCCTCAATACCCTCACACGGGACCAAGGGGCTGGCTCTCCCTACGAGGTTTCCCTCGTCCCCTTCCTCAACGATGCCGGCGGTCATGATGCCCGCTATTGCGATGCTTTGCTCACGCGTCTGGACTTTCCCGAGCGTATCCGTGTCACCGACTTCGCTCGAACGCCGAAGGACCTTCACCTCGAGACCTACGATCTCGTCATTGCCTACAAGTATCATGCCGCGCTCATCGCCCTCTCGCAGGGCACGCCCACGCTCTGTATCTTTGACGAGCATCATCCGCACTACCGCAACAAGATGACGTACCTCGCCTACCTCTTTGCATGGGAGGACTTCCTGTCCCCAGCGTCGGAGTTCTCCAAGCATGTCCTCTCCTCGGTGGACACGGCCCTGTCAAGCACCCAGAGGCCCTCCGATTGCACGGAAGTCATGGATTATCAGAAATCTTGGCTCGCAGACGCCTGTCGAAGAATTTTCGATTGATACAGTGGGTGCTTCGTGTTTTGTCCCCGAACAGTTTGGAGAGGCAATGAAGCGAGCATCTTTCATGACGCGCCGTCAGGCATTGGCACTTGCGGCATACATGGGAGCCTCGACGCTGCTTCCCAGGCCTGCAGAGGCTGAGGAATCATCTGATGGCGTCACGTCAGCTGACATCTTAGATGCCACTGAGGACTACCCGCCCGACCCCCAGGGCATGCTCACGAACGTGCCGGTGTCTGAGATACAGACCCTCTCAGCCGCAGACCCCTTCTGGACGACCAGCTCAAGCGGTGAAAAGGCCTTCTATGACGGCAACGGTGACGTCTACCTCGACCCAGCATACAAGGTCATCGACGTCTCCGAACACCAGGGAGAAATTGATTGGAATGCAGCCAAGGACGCTGGTATCGATGGCGCCATCATCCGCCTTGGTTACGGTGACGGCTCGGACGAGGATGCTATCGACGAACAGCTCGGCAACAATATCGATGCCTGCAACAGTCTCGGCATTCCCTACGGTCTCTATCTCTACAGCTACGCGTACAACGCAAGTCTCGCGGCATCTGAGGCAGAGTTTGCCCTCAAGCTGATACAGCAGTACGGATGCACGCCCACACTCCCCATCTTCTACGATCTTGAGGAGTGGACGTGGACCGGCCACACCCCCCCCACCAGCGTCAGCACGTATGTCGACATCGTCAACAGCTTCTGCGATGTCATGTCAGCCGGAGGGTACGCAAACATCAAGGTCTACTCATATACCTCATATCTTAACGGCCCTCTCAACAGCAGCTCCATATGGAAGAGGGCGGCGTGGGCGGCCCAGTACAACTCCACACTCCAGTTCTCAAACTCCTACTACGATGGATGCACCGCATGGCAGTACACAAGCACGGGAAGCGTCTCCGGCATCGCAGGAAACGTGGACATCAGCGCCTTCCCGCCCTTCTATAAGCTCAAGTTCGGCGACGTCACCACACAGACCGACCATTACGAGGACATCTGGTGGCTTACCCAGCAGGGCATCACGGAGGGCTTCTCAGACTCGAGCTTTCGTGGGATGAGCTCCGTCGCTCGTCAGGACATGGCGGCATTCCTCTATCGCCTGGCCGGATCTCCCGACTACACCCCCAGCACTGAGGACATGGAGAGGTTTAGCGACGTCACGAGCTCGACCGACCACTACAAGGAGGTGCTCTGGCTTGGGGCGACAGGGATCTCCGAAGGTTTTGAGGACGGCACGTTCCGAGGCATGACCTCCGTCAAACGCCAGGACATGGCCGCCTTCCTCTACCGCTTTGCGGTCAGGTTCCTTGATTCCTCCCAGAGCTCCTATGAGCCCACGTCCGAGGACATGACTCGCTTCCCCGATGTTGATGAGTCAACAGACCACGTGCGCGAGATTTGGTGGATGGGAGCGACGGGCCTTTCTGAGGGCTTTGAGGACGGCACGTTCCGAGGCATGACCTCCGTCAAACGCCAGGACATGGCCGCCTTCCTGCACAGGGCAGACGGTCTTAGGGTGTAGGGCCCGCGCCTCGCCTCGCTCACCGGGCTCCGGGAGCTCGAGGGGCCTATCCGGCGGCCTCAAGCTCCCGGAGCAGACGCGCCACCGTCTGCTCCACGTCGACGCCCTCGTCGACGGGCTCCTCGTTCTCTGGGGCACAGGGCCTCCCGTGTGGGTGGAAGATGCGCCGCCTCACGTCGTTGGCAAACCTTCTCAGGACGGCCTTGCGCCCATAGATGGCTCGCGTGAGCTCATAGACGCGCCTTCTCCCAAAGGGTGCGGGGTCCGCGTCGTAGTCGTAGACCTCCAGCAAGATCTTGCGCACGCGCTCGCCAGACGCCCACCGACAGAGGTCATCTCTCGTCAGTTGACGCCTCAGCAGATCCCTGAGTGAGGTGAGCAGCTGGTCCCTGCCAGCCTCATCCTCAAGCTCGAAGATGTCGAACAGCAAGAAGATGCAGACGAAGTCGAGCATGCGCGAGGCACTCTCCCCCTGCATGAGCCCGGCCGAGCGCCAGTCGTCCATGATGGCGCGGACCACCTGCTGGTGCGTCTGGAACTTCTCCACCTCGTTGCCCGAGGCCAGCGCCGTGAGCGAGTCCTTGCGCGAGAGCCGGTAGCGATAGAGCTGGTCCGGGATGAGCTGCGTCATGCGGGAGCGGCACAGCGTGGCGAAGGAGAAGACCTGGTCCTCGCCCAAGGAGAGGTCCTCGGGAAAGCGGATGCCGTTCTGCCTGATGAAGTCCGTCCGATACGCCCCGTTCCATGGGAAGGGACGCGTGTGCTCGTCGAAGATCAGCGGGCTGCTGTATCCCTCGAACAGCCCCTCGCCCACGCACAGGCACGAGTCGATCCAGAAGTTCGAGTTCTGGGCCGGAAACGCTTGGGCGGAGTACTTGACGATGTCGTCACCGTTCTCCTGGAAGGCCTCGACCACAATCCTGAGGGCATCAGGCATGAGGAGATCATCGGAGTCCACGAAACAGAGGTAGGTGCCTTGGGCGGCGTCGATGCCGACGTTGCGCGCGTGGGAGACCCCCTGATTCTCTATGCTGATCACCCGGACGCGAGGGTCCAGGCGAGCGTAGAGCCCCAGAATCTCGCCGGAGCGGTCGGGCGAGCCATCATTGACGCAGATGACCTCGAGGTCCCCGAAGGACTGCGAGAGGATGGAGTCCAAGCACGCCGGGAGGTATCGCTCCACGTTGTAGACGGGCACGATGACGGAAATGGTCGGCATGGTGAGGCTACCTTCGGCGAAGCTTGTCGGAGACCACGCGGAGCACATAGGCAGGGCCACCGGCATCGAGGTAGGTGCGCATGGTGGCGAGCTTGCCGCCGCCCTGCTCGCGTGCGCGGTCACGTGCGAGGTAGAACCCCGAATCATAGGCGATCTCACGGACCTCCCCAACCTCGCCCGGGGCGAACCCGTACGGGGCCATCTCGTTCTCGCAGGAGCGCACGGTGCCCGCCTCCAGCTCCTCGCGCATCTCGGCGCTGAAGCGCTCGAGAAACTCCCCGCGGAGCTCGGGGGCGAGCCGGTAGTAGTTCCAGCGGTAGTTGTAGAACTTCACCTTTGCCCGGATGGGATCGAGCGCGGCCCTGAGGTCGGGGCGGTCCTCGACGAGAAAGCGGCTGATCTCGGCATGCTCGTCGCACACGCAGAAGACCTTGCCCGGGTTGTTGACGGAGGACTTCTCGTTGTCCTGGCGGTAGTGGAGAAACGCCCGCGAGGAGTAGGCCGCGCGACGGGCACAGGCGAAGACCTTGAAGGTGAAGCTCGTGTCCTGGAAAGACGCCCCGGGCGTGGGGAGGAAGCGTATGCCGTTCTCGTTGAGGAACGACCTCCTGTACAGGGCGGACCAGATGGACGCCTTGGCCCAGAAGATCTCGGGCACGTCAACGGGACGATGCGGGCCCATGAGCTCCATGCGCGTCGAGACCGCGGGGAAGTAGACGTCGTGGCGACCCAGGCGCTCGGCACCGGGGTCTGACCAGTGGAGCCAGAAGTTGCACTTGATGAGGTCGAGCGAGTCCTGCTCGCAGCGCTGGACCATGAACTCAAGGGCCTCGGGGTCGAGGAAGTCATCTGACTCCAGGATGGCCACATAGGTGCCACGGGCGGCATCGATGCCTTGGTTCATTGAGTCACCGTAGCCGCTGTTGGGCTTGTCGATGACGCGAAACCTCCCATCGCGCGCGACGAAGGACTCGATGATCTTGAGGGAGCCGTCCGTGGAGCCGTCATTGATGCAGATGACCTCGATGTCTCGCAGCGTCTGGGCCCTGGCCGACTCGAGGCACCGCTCGAGATACGCCTCAACGTTGCAGATGGGAACGAGCACGGAGACAAGGGGGGCTTGAGACTCACTCACGAACATCCTCCAGACACGCGGGCAGGCACCTCCCGGAATTTCACTTAAATCGTTATTCTAGCAGAGAGGTAAGCGTTCGTGACGCAGGACAGGACGGCCACCCCCACCCCGAGATGCGCTACTCTTGGGAGCAGCGACGGATGCGGCCACAACCCACGTCCGCCGCCGCACACGCCAGCGAGGGAGGCCCGCCCATGCCCAACACCATAGAATGCGTGTCCCACGCTGACTGCACGGGATGCGGCGCCTGCCTGAACAGATGCCCCGCGAACGCCATTGCCATGCAGCTCGACGGGGACTTCCCCTTTCCTGTCATAGACCAGGAGGCCTGCGTGGGATGCGGCCTGTGCGAGCGCGTCTGCCCCGCCCTTCACCCTCGCTTTGACAACATGCCCGAACCGGACTGCTATGCCTACTGGGCCCCCGATGACATCCGGGCCATAAGCTCGTCGGGAGGGGCGTTCACCATGCTCGCCGAGGAGGTCATCTCGGGCGGGGGCGTGGTGGCGGGAGCCGCCTACAGCGATGACTGCTACTCGGTCTCCTATCGTGTCGCCGAGACCTCCGACGAGCTCGCCCCGCTCCGGGGCTCCAAATACGTGCAGGCGGACACGGGACTCGTCTACCGGCAGGTCAAGGCGGCGCTCGACCAGGGACGCCAGGCTCTCTTCGTGGGATGTCCCTGCGAGGTGGCAGGCATGCGCGCGTTTCTCGGCACGGATGACCCCAACCTCCTCCTCGTCGACCTTGTCTGCCATGGGACGCCACCACAGACGCTCTTTGAGAGGTTCGTCCGCGAGCAGGAGGCTGAGCACGGCTCCAAGGCAGTGCGCGTGAGCTTTCGTGACAAGGCCTTCATGGGATGGAACCCCTCTACCGCCATTGACTTCGAGAACGGCGACGAGTACCGCCAGCGGC
The DNA here is from genome assembly GCA_964428485.1 of uncultured Coriobacteriaceae bacterium. GTDB lineage: Bacteria > Actinomycetota > Coriobacteriia > Coriobacteriales > CADBOM01 > CAZPAN01. The sequence continues at coordinate 9,435 of CAYRYP010000027.1, read as the reverse complement.
GGGGGGGGTGCCCCTACATGCGCGCCTTCCTAGGCGGTCTCATGTTCCGCGAGTCGTGTGGACACTGCCCCTTCGCACGTCTCCCCCGCCAAGGTGACCTCACCATCGCGGACTTCTGGGACGTCCACCGTCATGACGAGTCGCTGGACGACCGCAAGGGAACGAGCCTTCTGCTCGTGAACAACGAGCGCGGCGAGCGGCTGCTTGAGATGCTGCGCCGCAAGGCCAAGCTGCTGGAGCCCGCGCCGCTTGAGCATGCCATCAAGTACAACTCGCAGATCAGGTGGTCCTCCCTTCACAACGAGAAGAGAGGTCGCTTCCAGAGCCTCATGCGTGACTTTGGCTACACCTTCGGCAAGGCCGCCACCTATGCTCTCGAGGACCGCTACGACGTGGGCTTCGTGGGCTGGTGGTACGGGGCCAACTATGGCAGCGCCCTCACGTCCTTCGCCCTCAACCGCACGCTCGTGCAGATGGGCAAGTCCACGCTCATGCTCAACTGGCCCATGTGCCCACCCAAGGGAGAGGGCTCGCGCGGGCGACAGTTCGGCAGCAGGTTCTATGACGTGGCCGAGTATCTGCCCCTGGAGCGCTGCTGCGAGTTCAACACCCGGTGCGACACCTTTGTCGTGGGCTCGGACCAGCTCTGGAACTGGTACTCGAACCAGGACGTGGGCACGTACTACTTCTTCCTCGACTGGGTGGACAAGTGGCACAGGAAGATCTCCTACTCCACGTCGTTCGGCCACGACAATGTCTACTATCCCGAGGAGATGCGCTTCAAGCTGGTCTGGCTCCTGTCACGCTTCGACAGGGTGTCGGTGCGTGAGCTGAGTGCCGTCGAGGTGTGCCGTCATGACTTTGGCGTTGAGGCCGAGCAGGTCGTGGACCCGGTCTTCCTCTGCCCCGCAGAGAGCTACGACGAGGCCATGGCCCTCTCCAGGCTGGACTGCGACGAGCCCTACGTACTCGGCTACATCATGAACCCCACGCAGGACAAGCTCTCCGGGGTGCGGCGCGCGGCGTCCGAGCTCCATCTGCCCTATCACATCCTGGTCGATGGCCAAGGCGACTTCGACCAGCTCAGCGCCGAGGTGAACGACGAGAACCTCCTGGAGGGCGTCGCCGTGGAGGACTGGCTCAAGCTCGTGGCCCACGCTTCCTACGTGGTGACTGACTCCTTCCACGGATTCTGCTTCTCCGTCATCTTTGGCAGGCAGTTCTCCATCTTCATCAATCCCATGCGAGGCCGGGCGCGCGTGGACACGCTCGCCGAGCTCGCTGACGTGCAGGACCGCGTCTTCGACACCTACGCGCAGTTCGAGGATGCCAGGAACTGGGAGACGCCCATAGACTACGATGAGGTCAGCAGGCGGATGAGCCCCGAGATTGAGCGTAGCCGCGCCTGGCTCGTCAACGCCCTCGAGGAGCAGCGGCGCCAGCCGAGCGCCATGCAGATGGTCTGCCAGAGGATCATGGACCTCTCGGACATGGAGGAGCGCGTCCGGGAGCTCGAGGCTGAGCGCGACCGGCTCGCCGCCTCGTTGCCCCACCGCATCCGCGACATCGCGCGGCGAGGTGTTGCCTCCGCGCGCGAGCGGGGGGTTCCCTACGCGATGAGGCGCCTCTGCGAGAAGGTATGGGGACGCGTGACACGCGTCATCGGACGCTAGCGAGCGCCCCCCGAGGCGCCTGCGCGACCCGACCCGCTAGCCCTTCTTGCCCATCGAGCGGTAGGCCTCGCAGACCTCGTGCACGGGGCCCATCATGCGCTGCTCGCCCTTCTCGATCCAGATGGCGGTCTTGCAGAGGCGCTCTACCTGGGCGATGCTGTGGCTCACAAAGAGGACCGTGACCTCGCCGTTCTCGATGAAGTGCTGGATGCGCCGCTCGCACTTCTGCTGGAAGAAGACGTCTCCCACCGAAAGGGCCTCGTCCACGATGAGGATGTCCGGCTCGGTGATGGTCGCGATGGCAAAGGCGATGCGAGCCACCATGCCGCTCGAGTAGTTCTTGAGCGGCATGTCGAGAAACCCCTTGAGCTCGGCAAACTCAACGATGTCATCAAACCTGGCGTCGATGAACTCCTTGGTGTAGCCCAGGAGGGCCCCGTTGAGGTAGATGTTCTCCCGCGCCGTGAGCTCGCGGTCAAAGCCGGCGCCGAGCTCGATCAGCGGGGCGATGTTGCCGCGCACGACGCAGCTGCCCTCGCTCGGCTCGAGGACGCCCGCGATGATCTTGAGCATCGTGGACTTGCCCGAGCCGTTGGTCCCCACGAGCCCCACGACAGAGCCCTTGGGGATCTTGAAGCTGATGTGCTTGAGGGCGCGGAACTCCTTGAAGAAGAGCTCCTTGCGCATGAGCGCGATGAAGTACTCCTTGAGGCTCCCCAGACTCTCGGAGGCCATGTTGAAGATCATCGTGACGTCATTGACCTCAATCGAGTACTCGGTCTCGTCTGTGTTCGGCGTAGGCATGTGAACCCTCGTTCGTAATCTCTCGGGCTGGTGCTAGATGTGGAGGATGAACTTGTGCTCGGTCTTCCTGAAGACGAAGAACCCTATGGCCAGCATGATCGCCGCCCATGCGGCACACAGGAGCATGACCGTGGAGGAGGGAGCCTGCTGCCACAGGAAGATGTCACGCATGGCGGTGACGTAGTTGTACATGGGGTTGACCTTCACGATGAACAGGACCCATGAGGGGGCGCTGTTGTCTATGAGCAGCTGCGTGTCCCAGAAGATGGGGGTGAGGTAGGTCCACGCCGTGATGACCACGCTCCAGAGGTGGATGATGTCCCTGAAGAAGACCGTGAGCGCGCTGAGCACGAGACCGATACCGATGCAGAACATGACGAGCAGCAGCAGGACGGCCGGGAAGAAGACGAAGTGCCAGGTAGGCACCACCTGGAAGAACAGCATGACAACGGCCACCGCCACGAGGGAGAAGGCGTAGTTGACGAGCGAGAAGAGCACCTTCTGGACCGGGAAGACGAAGCGGTCTATGCGGACCTTCTTGAGAAGCGAGGACGCTGCGATGATGGAGTGCAGGGCCGAGCTCGTGGAGTCGCTCATGAAGCTGAAGGTGATGTTACCCACGATGAGGTAGAGCGGATAGTTCTCGATGGAGTGGCGGAAGAGGTAGGTGAAGACGATGCTCTGGACCACCATCATGAGGAGCGGGTTGAGGACGCTCCATACGATGCCGAGCACGCTCCGGCGATACTTGAGCTTGAAGTCCTTTGTCACGAGCTCGTACAGCACGAAGAGGTTCTTCTGGAACTTCGTCTTGGCGTGCGTCTGAATCTCGGTCTGCGGCGTCTTCTGCATCGTTTCCTTGCTCCGTCAGGGCTCCCCCGCAAGGCCAGCGTGGGCCTTGGTCCAATGAGTGCGGTCAAACACTGGTAGGTTATCCAAAAGCCCCGCCTCATGGGACGTGCCGCGACGAATACTCCCTAAACTACAGAATGGGTTTCGGGACAGAGCCTTCTCGCTGATCAAAAATCAATAGTCGATGCGGTACAGCCTCATGTCACCACGAGCGAGCACGACCGTAAAGCCAGGAGTATCGTCATCGATTGACTCTATTCCTACCCATTGGTCCGGATAGTACGACCAGAAGTACTCCCTCTCTTCCCCCTCGTCATCGCCCTGATCAAGGAGAAGGACATAGCGTGCGCCTATTTCCTCCAATGCGGCATGAACATCATCATTGGTCGTCAGCTCATTCAGATAACTTCGAATTGTCACACTCGAATCGAGCTCCCCGCTTAGACCGGGAAGAGCAAAACGACGGTAGTAGATGTTCATCCCGAACAGGCCATACAAAAATGCGCTTCCGTCATTCGGTGAGTTAATGATGAGAGCTCCCTCAGGGACCAGCTCAAGCACCTCAAGGACAAACGCCACCTCCTCGGCATCGAGTACATGCACGGTACTCATGCTGTTCTCATAGTAGATTTCTTCCTCAAGGCCGCCAAAGGCTGTCGCAATGGTCCCGTAGTAGCTAAAGGTGACGCTCGGGCAAAAGATGACAAGCCAGAGAACGATCATGCAGAGCCTCGCCGAGCTCTGCATACAGGGAACGCGCCCCGTGCGCTTAGACAGGCGCACAAAACCTCGGCGAAGCGCGTCGTAGACAAAGAGTGATCCGATGACGGCCAAAGGTATCGCGACGATGGCAACGTTGGTCCCGAGCCTGTGCTGGTCCGTATACCAGAAGCCTCCCAAGATGTGTTTGAGCTCCCCTTCCGTCGCAGCACAGACAACATAGGTCACGCATACGATGACGTAGGAACACGAGAGCCAGCGCCGGTCCCTACGTCTCAGACAGAGAACAAACCCAACGATCACGAAGGCCGCAAGAACATAGTGCTCCGAGTTCCCACGAGTCGAAAGCAAGAGGACGTCGACAATGGCCTCTGGCACGCTCGCTGTCGCCGACCAGTTGAACTCCACCAGCGACGAAAAGGCAGGGAGCTTATAGCAGAGCATCCATACGAAGACGATTACACCTGCTGTGATGACCGCACAGATGACAGACAGCCACCGGGGCCTTCTCAGGTTATACGGTATCTCATAGGCCTGCCATACGCAGAACGGAGCAAGAAACACCGCCATGAGGAAAATCCCGCACGGCTGCGAGACGGCAATCGCAACACAACCGAGCAAGAACAGGACAAGCCAGCGCACTCTGCCACGAAGAGAGAGAGGCCTATCAAAGAGCGACAGAAAACACGAGATTGTGCCCGGGACAAGGGCATACGAGAGCAGCATGGGATAAAGCGGGCCGAAGGCCACAAACTCCCAGCATCCCGAGGGGAAGGCGACACAGGCAAGGGATCCGATGAGAACCTTCCGACAATCACCCGCGAAAAGACGATCGAGCAGTACGTAGGCTCCCAAGGGAAAGATCACACCAAGCAGCACGGCATTGGTCGCATTGAGCGCAACGGACACGGGCGCACCACTCATCTGGACAGTAAGGGCAACAATGCAGTACAGCGCCCTCGGGTAGAACGAGACGGTCTCCACGAACGGAGTCACTGACTCAGATGTCACGTAGATGGACGAATTGAACAGCGAGAAGTTACCGCTCTCGAGAAACGCCCTGATGGCGTTCAGGTGCGCACCATTGTCATATGCCTGAAATATCGAGGCTGCCGTATCGAGGTTCCAGACAAAGACAATCGTCGTTGCAACGATGCCCACAAGCACATAGAGCATGACGGCTCGGGCGTCTCCCCGTAAGACCATCCTCGCCGCGCCTCTCAAAGAGATGGCCTTCACGCCAACGTCTCTGCGGGTACGAATCAACCGCACCGCCGAGCAGATCATTCCCAGAGCCAACAACGGACCCACCAAGGTCAGCGGCGAGGCAGTGATGCCAACAAGGCCGAATAGCGTGGCCGTCCCCGTATAGAACACCACGCCAACAAGCGGTGCGATGGACAACGCCTTGCACCAATTCAACCTTGTGACAGACACAAGCACCAAGAAAGGTGGGATGAGAAGCATCAGAGAGCAGAGAAGAAACGAGAGCGCGAACTCAAACCACATGTAGACAGACTCCTCGTTGTCCAAAGGCCCTGCTGGGCATCAGTACGAACTGACGATACCTAGGCATCTTACTAGATGGAACCCTCTACGCCGAATTGCCTCCGAACCAACGGCGCGAATGAAAGC
>CAYRYP010000027.1:0-3651 GCA_964428485.1 uncultured Coriobacteriaceae bacterium | reverse complement strand
GCTGCCCGGCATCTTGGTGGCAGGAGACGACCGAGATCGAATTTGAGGGCAAGCTCTTCTCGGCGCCGGCAATGTACCACGAGATTCTGACGCGGCACTACGGGGACTATATGACGCTCCCCCCTAAGAGCGAGCGGATTAGACACGGGTTCGAGGCGTACTACCTTGCGGGCTGATCCAGCCGGAGAGGCGCTCCGCCGAGGCAGCGCCAGCGACCGTGACGGCTCCCCTCTCCCCTGTGTCTCCTGTGGTCTCGCCCTCGTCATCGGGCGGCGTGCCGGCGGCATGAGCGAAAACGGTTAGACTGGGCTATTGGCTATCGACCTTGATACCGATGCTTCTGGAGGATCCCGTGGCCAAGACCCTGACCATCTTCACCCCCACGTACAACCGGGCATATAAGATTGGCGACCTCTACCAGAGCCTGCTCGCCCAGACATGCGATGACTTCTGCTGGCTGGTGGTGGACGACGGCTCCACGGACGACACGTACGAGGTCATCACGGCGTTCTCGGCCGAGGGCAGGATTGACATCACCTACGTGCGGCAGGAAAACGGCGGCAAGCAGCGGGCCCACAACACCGGGGTCGATCGGTGTCAGACCGAGCTCTTCTTCTGCGTTGACTCCGACGACGTCCTTGTCCCCACCGCAGTCGAGGACGTGCTGGGGCTCTGGGCATGCCATCGTGACGATCCCGACATCGCCGGGGTCATCGGCATGTGCGGTCGCAGCGAGACCGAGCCCCTTGGCACATGGATTCCGGAGGACCTCACGACGACAACCATGTGGGACCTCTACTACCGGCACCACCATCGGGGCGACACCGCGCTCGTCCATCGCACGGAGATCCTGCGCGCGTACCCCTTCGTGGTCGAGCCTGGCGAGAAGTTCATCGCGGAGACCTACGTGTACCACAGGATCGACCAGCGTTACCGCCTTGCGACCCTCCACAAGATCCTGATGGTTCGGGAGTACCTCCCCGACGGCTACACCGCCCACGTCCGTCAGGTCACCCGGCAGAACCCCAAGGGATACATGCGGCTCAAGCGCGACTTCGTCGACTATGCCGACACGTTCACCCTCAGGGTGAAGGAGAGCGCCCTCTATCTGGTGGGGGCCCACTTCGCCCACTGCTTCTGGAGGGCCTACCGGGAGCTCCCGAACCGCTTGAGCGCGACGGTCGCCGTACCTGTCGCGCTCGTGCTTGTCGTGACCGTCTATCGTGAGAGGACCGCATGAAGGACGAGAAGCAAGGCGAGAAGGAGCCGCGGCCCCTCTCCATCAGGCTCAACATGCTCTGGAACTCCGCCGGCTCGATCTGCAACCTCGTCTGCCAGTGGCTCATCACCGTGCTCATCGTGCGCCTGTCAGACGGGTACGATGCGGCCGGAATCTACTCCTTGGCCATGTCCGTGTACTCGACGTTCTCCTCTCTCGCCCAATATCGGACGAACACCTACCAGGTCTCTGACGTGCGCGGCGAGTACACGCCCGGCGAGTACCTCATGTTCCGCTCGCTCACCTGCGGGGGCTCCCTCGTCATCATCCTCATCTACGCGGCGCTGACCTGCAGGGCGACGTCACTGCCCGCCATCGCGCTCTATACGGTCTACAAGCTCGTGACGCTGCTCATCAACGTGCTCCACTCCACCGACCAGCAGGCGCATCGCATGGACTTCATCGGGAAGTCCCTCGCACTTCAGGGGGTCGTCTCGCTCGCCCTGTTCCTGCTCGTCTTCTCGACGACCCGCTCGCTTGAGCTCACCTTGCTGTCCATGGCGCTCGGGATGGTCGCCATCGGCGTCCTGTACGACTACCCGCGGACGTCGCTGCTGGCCACGGTCAGGCCGAGCCTGTCGCGCGACAAGGCGCTTCGCCTGCTCATCCGCTGCGCCCCGGTCGTGGTCGCCGGGCTCGCCATTGGCGCCGCCCCCTCGGTTCCGCGCCAGTATCTCTCTGCCGTCGCGGGTGACTCCGCGCTTGGCATCTACGCATCGGTGGCCGCCCCGGTGGCCATCGTCCAGATGGGGGCGACCTACGTCTACGGGCCCCTCATGAGCTACTTCTCGGAGCGCTTCGCAAACCGCGACTGGGCGGGCTTCCGCAGGCTCCTGCTCGTGACCTTCGGCGGCATCGCCGTTGTGGGAATAGTCTGCGCTCTCGGCATCGAGCTCTTCGGCGAACTGCTGCTGACCCTCGTCTACGGAGAGAGCATCAGCGAGCACCTCTATCTGCTTCAACCGCTCGTGCTCTGCACGGTCATCACGGGCGTCATGTGGTTCCTGAACGACCTGCTCGTGTCCGTCCGAGGCTTCCGGGCGACGCTGATCGGATCGATCATCGCCCTGACGGTCTCCCTGCTCGTCATGGTCCCTGCCGTGGGCAGCCTCGGGATGAACGGCGTGACCGTCGCCAACCTGGCATCCACCCTCTCGAGCTCGGTCTTTATGTTCGTCTGCCTGATGACCCTGGTGAGGCGGGAGGAGCGCAAGACCGCCAAGGCAGACGACGGGGAGCGGGCATGAGCGCGCCGAGCTACGCGATCTTCTCCGCGCAGTACCCCCCACACCTTGGCGGCATAGAGACCTTCTCGCGGCGCCTCGCCCAGACCCTCACCGCGCGCGGGGCCTCCGTCACCGTGGTGACCAACGACACCGAAGGCCTCGGTGCCGGCATCGCGCGCGAGGACGAGATCGACGTGGTTCGCTTGCCATGCCTGCCGCTCGTCTCGGGGCGCCTGCCACTCCCCCGCCACAACAAGCGCTATCGCACGCTGATGCGGCACCTTGATGACCTCGCGCTGGACGGCGTGCTCGTCAACGCCCGCTTCTATCCGCACTCCCTGCTGGGCATGCGCGTTGCGCGCAGGCATGGTCTCACGCCCGTGGTGCTCGATCACGGCTCTGCCTGGCTCTCCTTCTCGAACCCGGTGCTCGACCCCATCGTGCGGCTCTACGAGCGTGCCGTGACCGCGTGGGGCAGGCGCTACCATGCGTCCTACTACGGCATCTCCGAGAGGAGCGCCGAGTGGCTGCGAACCTTTGGCATCGAGGCGGAGGGGGTCATCCCCAACGCCATAGACGCGCAGGGGCTTCGTGCCTCCTCGAGCGGACGTGACCTGCGCGCCGAGCTCGGTCTCGGCCAAGAGCGGTTGATGGTGGCATTTGTCGGCCGCCTCATCCCGGAGAAGGGCGTGCGCTCCGTCATCGCCGCATCGCGCGACGAGCGATTGGCGCAGGCGAGCGTCACCTTTGTGCTTGCCGGTGACGGGCCGCTCGCCGCGGAGGTCCGTGCCGCCGAGGGGCCGTGCCTGCACTGGGTCGGGGCCCTCGGGCGTGAGGACACGGCCGCGCTGCTCGCTCAGGCGGACCTCCTGTGCCTGCCCACGCGCTCGGAGGGCTTCTCGACCGTGCTGCTCGAGGCCGCGGCCTGCGGCTGCCCCTCACTGGTGACAGACGTCGGCGGCGCACGGGAGGTCATAGCCCACGACGAGTGCGGCCGCATCCTCGAGGACGACTCACCTGGGGCCCTTGTCCACGCCATCGGGGAGCTTGCCGGATGCAGGGACGAACTGCGCCGCATGGGAGCACGTTGTCGCGAGCGGGTGGAGCGCCTCTTCACCTGGGATGCCACCGCAGCGGCCTTTGAGG
>CAYRYP010000026.1:0-18531 GCA_964428485.1 uncultured Coriobacteriaceae bacterium | reverse complement strand
CGTACATTCTTTTTTAGCTACACATAGTCGATCCCGTAAACGGTATCCACAGGACTGTAGTGAGGGAAACAACTCCCCCTCTCGCGCCCCTGGTGATCAACGGGACGCCAGATGGGGAAGATGTAGTTGGTGATGAAGTTCGGATGCCCCGCTCTCGCCTTATGGCTGCACGGGCGAGCAGGTCGGATAAAGAGTTTCGAACTCGTCTTTGTAGATGTTCACGCCCCCATCTCTTGCCTCTGCCAAAGGCTCGATGATGTAGTCGGTGTGATCGCTGGGATTGGAATACTCAAGGCTGCGATCCCATGCCTGGTTGATGACATCGATTCGCATCAGGCAGTCGTAATAGCACTGGTAGATGTCGTAGTAGACATCGTAGTTGACGCTGTACGTACTGGGGTAGATCTCGAAGAGGAAGTCGTAGTCATCCTCGATTGCGTCCTCAAGCTCATCGGCGACATCTGCGTACGACTCCCGGACAGAGTAGCTGGAGTTGGTGTAGTTGTTGTTGAAGTCGGTGGCGACTTGAGAGATCTGCGAGTCGTAATCCGAAAGCCTATCATAGTACAGGCTGAGCAGGTCGTAGAACTGCTGCTCGTTTCCATAGACCCTGTTGCCATCGTCGTCGTAGTAGTAGTAGGCGTAGTTGCTGGAATCGGCGGTTCCCGACACGGTCGGCTCGCCATTTGAAGTGGTGGATGTGGAGCTGGAGTCTGCCGATTCCGTGACCGACGAGCTGGCATCATCCTGCTGGCTGCTTCCGCCGAAGAACGTCGGCACCACCCAGAGAACCACGAGGAGCGCGATTGCGGCGACGGCCACGATGGCAACCACGATCAGTGCGTAGAACGACTTCGGACGCTTGCCCCTGCTCTTTCCCGAACCGCCTATGGCACTGTCGGGAGTTCCGGCAACAGGCGACACGCCGGAGGCATCTCCCATACCGGAGCCATCCATGCCAAGAGTTCCCATCTGCACAGTGTGGTCCGTATTGACAGTATTCAACGGACGGGTCACATCTGGTGCCGATCCAGCGCCGTAGCCACCCGTTGAGCCGAACGGATCGGCCCCGATGGCATCGATTCCAGAGGTGTCGGGCTCGTACGTGAAAGAACCACTCGCTGGGGTCACGCCGGCTGCATCTGCGAGCTCCGAGGGTTCGTCTCTCTCCACCTTCTCACCGCAGTTGGTGCAGAACCTAGCATCCAGGTTGAGTTCGTTGCCACAGTTGGTGCAGAAACGCCTGTCGCCTTCCATCTGTGCCCCCCGTTTCGAATTAGTTGGATTTCATACGGCCAATATTATTGCACGATATCGAACGTGTAATGCTTGTAGTCGATGCCCGCCGCGTCGAGGACGCGCATGGCGTTAATCTTCTCCTCGGATGCCATATGGGGTGATCGCCTCCGAGGAAAGCCGCTACCTAAAGAGGGTGTCGATCTCTTCGGCGTACCTGCTCGCGAAGTAACGCTCGGACTCGTCCAGGGTCGCCTTCTTCATCGAGGTAAGCAGCTCGCGGTTACCGCGCAGCCTCGCGATAGCCTCTGCCATGCTGGAGATTGGGTCCTCCTCCATATTGGTGAGAAGGCCGTCAACGCCGTCCTCGACGATGCCCTTCATACTCGACGTGTCAAATGCCACAGTGGGAATGCCTGCAACCTTGGAGTCCACGATGGTGTCGGCGAGAACCTCGAAGTCCTCCTCAACCGGAAAGATGTGCACGTCATAGCGCGACATCTCTAAGATCGCCTTGGCGCGCGAGCCCTGGAACTTGCCGCGATTTATGACATTGCGCCGCGATCCCACCTTTTGGCGGAACTCATCCTTGTAGTCGGGGTCGACCTCTCCGTAGATGTGAAACTCCACGTCGGGCAGCTTCGACGCGACCTCTAGGAGCCTGTCGGTTCCGTTGGTCTTGCTGAAGTTCGCAAAGTTCACGACCCTGAACTTGCCGTCGCTGCCCCTGGAGCCGATGCCCTCGACAGGCTCCCTCAGACCGGGCATTATGCGAACATTTTTGTACTTGCCCTTCTTGGCCTCCAGGACCGACTTCGCCCACTCGTTCTCCACGTACACCGCAGGCATCTTTTTACAAGCACGTTTGAGGGTGTCGTCCGTAGTCGCCTCGCGCGTGAAGCGCGGATCGGAGTTGACGAGCGTCATGTTCTTGTACATGCCGGGGCGCGTTGCGTCCACCATGAAGAGGAAGCGCCTGAGCTCAGCGGTGTTGCCATTGCCTAGGATGAAAAAGGAGTTACGCGACTTGAACACCTGCTTGGCGATCCACGACGCTTTAGACCTCTCGGCCACGATCTTCTCGATGTTCACACGCTTCGAGAGCTCTTCGAACAGGAGGCTGTTCTTCAGTCGCCCGGAGGTATCTGGGTCGGGGAAGTTCCCGATGAAGTAGAACTTGCGATCGTCCTCTGGGTGCTGCACGACCGCGACGCCCTCCGAGATGGGCGGATTCTTGGGGTCTGGGTTTGAACTGGCAGGGTGCGATGTGCTGGTGAGGCGCGCCGCGCTTCCGGGCTTCGCCCCCGCCCCGGCCTTCGACTCCTTGGATTTCCTCTTGAAGAGCATCCGGGACTCCTTCCCTTCCTATAAACAAAATCAGCCCAGAGGAGCGACCCTCTGAGCTGCGTAAATTGTGGTGGGCGTTACAAGATTTGAACTTGTGACCTCTTCCGTGTCAGGGAAGCGCTCTCCCCCTGAGCTAAACGCCCTCGCGTGTGCAGCCGATGCTAGTAGCCAGCCGCGCTAGGCTAGTTTAGCAGACTCGAAATCGGTGTCAAACAGCCTTAGAGCGTGCTCTCGGAGAGTGACGTTCGCCTGTGTATTTAGACACTTTTCGAAAACAACTTGCACGGGTGAGGGCGCTTTCGTAGAATACTTTCTTGCGCGGACATGGCTCAGTTGGTAGAGCATCACCTTGCCAAGGTGAGGGTCGCGGGTTCGAGTCCCGTTGTCCGCTCCATCGAGAGTTCAGCCCCGGTTTCGGCCGGGGCTTTTGCTTGCGCTGGCGGGGACGTTGGAGCGAGCAGGACCGCTGGGCTTTGCGCAAGCAAGTCCGCTGACGTAAGCAGGATTCCTGGGTCAGGAGCCAGCGCCGCGCGGGATGCCTGGCGGTTCCGCTTATGGACACAGGTAGAATAATCCTCGATATCTGATAGAATCGTTTTTCGCAGATGGCGACGTGGCCAAGTGGTAAGGCAGAGGCCTGCAAAGCCTTTATCACCGGTTCGAATCCGGTCGTCGCCTCCAACCAAAAATGATGCGGTCGGGCTCTAGAAGGTCCGGCCGCTTCTGCTTTCTTCCGAGGCGCAGGCTAATCCGAGTATGGAACCCCAATGTGGTCGAAAGCGCGACGCGTGGCAACGCGCCCCTTCGAGGTCCTGTTTATCAGGCCGAGCTGCAGAAGGAACGGCTCGTAGACATCCTCCACCGTGTCTGGATCCTCCCCAAGTGCAGAGGCGAGCGTGCCGAGGCCCACCGGACGCCCCGCGAAGGTTCTCACGAGAAGGTCCAGTATCTTGTTGTCGGTAACGTCCAGGCCAAGTTCATCCACCTCGAAGAACGACAGTGCCTCCGCTGCGATATCGCAGGATATGTAACCCTGCGCGCGGACCTCGGCAAAGTCGCGCACGCGTTTGAGCAGCCTATTGGCAAGCCTTGGCGTCCCGCGGCTGCGGCTGGCGATCTCGATAGCGCCCCCTTTGTCGATCTCCACCCCGAGCTTGCCAGCCGACCTGGTGACGATCTCCGCGAGCTCGTCCGTGGTGTAGTAATCGAGGCGAAACGCCATCCCGAATCTGTCACGGAGCGGCCCGGTGAGCAGGCCGGTTCGCGTGGTCGCACCCACAAGGGTAAACGGCGCCACATCGAGGCGGATAGACCTCGCGGCTGGCCCTTTGCCTATCACGATGTCGATGAAGTAGTCCTCCATCGCGGAGTAGAGCACCTCCTCGACGGAGTGGTTGAGGCGATGGATCTCGTCGATGAAGAGCACATCGCCCGACTCCAGGTTGGTGAGTATCGACGCCAGGTCTCCCGCACGCTCTATGGCGGGACCACTCGTCGAGCGTATGGAGACCCCAAGCTCGTTTGCCACGACGGCTGAGAGAGTGGTCTTTCCAAGCCCCGGGGGGCCAGAAAACAGGATATGATCCAGCGGCTCACCGCGTTTAAGCGACGCCTCGATCAAAACGCGCAGGTTCTCCTTGACCCTGGACTGCCCGATGTACTCGTCAAGCCTCTTGGGTCTGAGCGACCTGTCGATTCCGATATCCTCCTCGTGGAGGCCAGGGTCGACGGCCCTGTTGGCAGGGTCGCTGGGAACCACACCGCCACGTGCGGCTCCATCGACCTCCCATAGAGTGGAACCATCATCCATTAGAAGCTCCCGAGTCTCTTGAGGGCAAACCTGATGATCTCTTCCACATCATCCACGCCAGTATATCCACCGATGGCCAGCTGAACCTCCTCCATAGTGAATCCCATCGAGAGCAGCGCCGCCACGGCATCCGACTGGCAGGCGCTCGAGACGAATTCCTCGCTGAGAAGCGTCTCGGCTGCGGGGGCCATCCCGTCGAAAACCCCCTTGAGGTCCACTATCATGCGTTGCGCGGTCTTCTTGCCGATTCCCGGGACCTTGGAGATCCCGGTTGCGTCCCCAGAGGCTATCGCGGCCATCAGTCCCGGCGCGCCGTGCGTGGAAAGCGCGCTTAGCGCGACCTTTGGCCCCACACCCGAGACGGTCTTGAGCTTCTCGAAGACGAAGCGCTCCTCCTCGGTGGCAAAGCCGAACAGCGAGACAGAGTCCTCCCTTACCTGCATCGATACGAGCACCTTGGCGTCGTCTCCAACCGCGCCGATCTCGGCCAGCGCGCAGGCGGGCATCAGAAGCTCGTAGCCCACCCCGCCGACGTCGACGATCGCGAAACCGGCACCCTTCATCGCAATGCGCCCATTCAGATAGGAGATCATGCTCCGGCCACCCTTTTTCCGTTTTCGTTGGAGCTTATTGCGCCATGCGCGACGGCGTCCCTCTCCCGCACCATCTTCTCCAACACTGCCGACCTTCTCAGATGCGCATGGCAGATCGCGGCACCCAGCGCGTCCGCAGCATGATCGGGCTTGGGATCGTGGTCGAGCCCAAGGATAGCCCTCACCATGTACTGCACCTGGTGCTTGTCCGCCCTGCCATTGCCAACCACGGTGCCCTTGATCTGCAGCGGGGTGTACTCTCCAACCAGCAGCCCTGCGGTCGCGACCGCTACCAGCGCGGCTCCCCTGGCCTGTCCGGTTGCGATCGCGCTCTTGGCGTTAGCGCTGAAGAAGATCGACTCGATCCCCAACTCGGATGGACCGTACCTCTCTATGACCTGCACTATCTCGTCGTGGATGCGCTTGAGCCTGTAGTCTATGGGATCATCCGCAGAGGTGGAGATGCAACCGTAGGCTAGGCACCGCTTGCGCTGCCCCTGTGCCTCGATAATCCCCCACCCCGTGTTGGCGAGGCCGGGGTCGACCCCCATTATGACGATAGGTTGAGCCATCAACCCTCCGACGCGGACCAATCAAACTAGAAGCGAAGGCCCGACCCCGCGGCCAGGCCTCCCGATGAATGTGATTCTATACGAACGTTTGTTCGTTATCAAGCTTCTGGGAGTGGGGCGTGCCGCGACGACGAAGCAGTATCCGGCAGCGTCCGACGTCCGGCGTATGCGAGAAGAGACGTAAGGCCAAAAAAGAAATGCCCCCTAGGAGCATTTCGTGGTGGGCTATGGTGTCGGAGACGGGACTTGAACCCGTAAGCCCGAGATATGGGCACTAGCACCTCAAGCTAGCGCGTCTGCCAATTCCGCCACTCCGACGTGGTTGCTTGCAGCAGAGAATCATATTAGCGAAACACCGCGATTACGCAAGGCTTGGGGGGATTAATCCTGCGAAAGGCCCCATGGAAAACCTGCCAGCCAATGCGCCTGCTACGCGCTGCGGCGTTTCAGACTCCCGCGCTAAGAGTGCGGGTAGATTATCATCATCGCGAATATCGTCACAAAGAAGATGATCGCGAGGATGACGGTTATCCTGTCCAGGTTCTTCTCAATGATGGTAGTTCCGGAGAATGTTCCGGAAAAACTACTGGCCAGCATATCGCTGATGCCAGTTCCCTTGCCGGAGTGAAGCATGACCATTATCACGAGACCGATCCCAGAGATGAGCCAGAAGATCAGCGTGACTATAAGCAATATGCTCAATTGAACTCTCCTATATCCAGCAGATCCGCCCAATGCGGATCTCTTCTTGCAGAATAGTTAGTATATCCCGCCAAAAAGCCCAGAACAAGGATAAACGTCCGAACAATGACGCAGGGCTGGGTGGGCGGTGACCCCGACCCCCAGCCTGAGTCTAGTGCTTGATGAGGCTGCGTCCTGTCCACTCCGCAGGGACGTCGGCAATACCCGCGAGATCGAAGAGGGTCGGCGAGATGTCAGCTAGCCTGCCTGGGCCGTCAACAAACTCGATCCCATCACGCGTGCCGCTCGCATCCACGATGGCGATAGGAACCGGCGAGGTCGTATGTGCGGTGTGCGGCGAGCCGTCGTCTGCCAGCATCTTCTCGGCGTTGCCGTGATCTGCGGTAACGATCGCTACACCGCCGATGCGCTCGATGATCCCGATAAGCCTCTCGACGCACCTATCCACGGTCTCCACAGCCTCTATGGTGGCGGGGATCGACCCGGTGTGGCCCACCATGTCGCAGTTCGCAAAGTTGACGATGTAGAAATCCGCCTCGCCCTTCTCGATGGCATCCACCAGCACGTCCGTCACCTCGAGCGCACTCATAGATGGCTGCAAGTCGTAGGTGGCGACCTTAGGGCTGGGGATCAGAATGCGCTGCTCGCCCTCCTTGGGCTCCTCCACGCCGCCGTTGAAGAAGAACGTCACATGGGCGTACTTCTCGGTCTCGGCGATGTGAAGCTGTCGAAGTCCCAGCTCGCAGATGGCGTCCGCCAGAACCATCGGCGGGATCTCCTTAGGGAAGGCGATGGGCAGATCGAAGGTCTCGTCGTACTCGGTCATGCACGTGTAGACGACCTTGGGAGTGCGCACCCGATCGAACGAGTCGAACGAGATCTGCGTGAACGCGCGCGTGAGTTCGCGTGCGCGATCGGGACGGAAGTTGAACATCATGACCCCGTCTCCGTCCTGCACGCCGCGAAGCGAGAAGGAGGCCGGCTCCACAAACTCATCGGTGATGCCGGCGGCGTAGGAGGACCTTACCAACTCCTCGGGCTTCATCTCGGAAATGCGATGGTTTCGCGGATCGGGGACGACTATGGAGTCCCACGCCCGCTTGACACGCTCCCACCTGTTATCGCGATCCATCGCATAGTAGCGTCCGCCAATGGAACCGATCTCGATAGTGGCCCCAGTCTTTATCGACTTGGAGTTCATGTAGTTACTGAGCATCCGCACGTATCCGGCTCCGCTAGTGGGAGAGACATCGCGTCCATCGAGGAACGGGTGGACGATGATATGCCCGACCCCCTCCGCCACGGCCATGTCGATAAGGGCCTCAAGATGGGAGAGTTCGCTGTGAACACCGCCGTCGGAGAGCAGGCCCATCAGGTGCAGCGCTCCCCCGGACCTCACCACTGTGTGGAACAGCTTGAGAAGCACTGGGTTCTCGCGGATAGTGCCCTCGGCGATGGCGTTATTGATGCGGGAGAGATCCTGATAGATTATCCTACCGGAGCCCATGTTGAGATGCCCGACCTCGGAGTTGCCCATCTGGCCTGCGGGCAGACCCACGTCCTCCGCCGAAGCCTCAATGGTGCGATGCGGGTACTCGTCGGACGCGATCAGTCTATCGAGAAACGGGGTACTCGCGAGGCTGATGGCGTTGCCCTCCCCAGGGTCGGCTATGCCGAAGCCGTCCATTATCACCAGCAACGCGGGTGCGTTCATACAATCTCCGCCTTTCAAACCGGCGCGAAAAACGATTCGCCTAAAACAGTTGGGAACGGAGCGGGCTGGGTGCTCCCGGCCCGTCAGCCGTTCCCGTAGCGACTTCTCAACAAGATATTCTGATTATCGTGGTTTCCGCAGGGAGAGAAATGCCGCCCCCAGGCGTCAAGGTTCGCCGCAAGCGGCGCTAGAGATCCTTGGCCTCGGTGCAAATCCGCACTATCTCCACAAATTTATGCGCGTCTAAGGAAGCGCCCCCGATCAAACCGCCATCGATGTCCTCCATGTCGAGGAAGGGCCTCGCATTCTCGGGCTTCATCGACCCGCCGTAGAGCACGCGCACCTGCTGCGCTGCCTCGGCTCCAGCCATGTCGGAAACCACTCCTCTGATGGCACCACATATGGAGGCCGCGCCCTCGGGGGTAGGCACCTTGCCCGTCCCGATAGCCCATATAGGCTCGTATGCGATCACCAGCCCGGCACAGCCCGCAGGATCTATCCCCTCCAGCGCCCTGCGGATCTGAGCGCAGACGAACTCCTCTGACTCTCCCCTAGCGTTGGTCTCCTCGCTCTCACCGCAGCATATGATGGGTGTGATGCCGTGGTCGAGGAGCAGGCGGGCCTTTTGGTTCACGCGCTCGTCTGTCTCGCCGTTGTCGGCGCGCCTCTCGGAATGTCCGATGATGCAGTAGTTGCAGCCCAGATCCACGAGCATCGCGGCGGATATCTCGCCGGTGCTCGCGGCGTTGCCCTCGGGAACCTCCCAATGCACGTCCTGAGCGCCTATCGCAAACGATGCACCATCAAACTCCCTGACACCATCGATTCCTTTGATGCATGTGAAGGGTGGGCAGAGCACGGTCTCGACTTCCTCGAGGTTTGTACCCGCGATCAAGTCGGATACGATCTGGGCGAGGCGGACGCCGCCGGCCCATGTCATGTTCATCTTCCAGTTTCCGGCCACAATGGGTTTACGCACTCGATAGCTCCTATCGTTGGTCTGCTGCGCGCGGGGCCGCAACGGTGCGCGCCCGGAAAGCCCCGCAGTGCCTAGATGCTAGTCCTTAGTCCTGCGCGTCGAGGGCAACGATCCCGGGAAGCGGGGTTCCCTCGAGAAGCTGCATGGACGCACCGCCCCCGGTTGAGATAAAGCTCATCTTGTCCTCGAACCCGAACTTGTCTACGGCGGCGGCGGAGTCTCCCCCACCGATGATGGTCATGGCGTCGACGTTGTCGGCTAGGGCCTGCGCGACCTTGCGGGTGCCATCTGCGAACGGAGAGACCTCGAAAACGCCCATCGGCCCGTTCCAGATGACGGTCTTGGCCTCGGCAATGCTGCGCCTAAAGAGCTCGCAGGTGGCCGGCCCGATGTCGAGCCCCATCTTGTCGGCGGGGATCTCACTCACATCACATATCGACGTTACGGCGTCCTCGGAGATGCCGTCCGCCACGACAACGTCGATGGGAAGCAGCATCTCCACGCCCTTGTCACGGGCCTTGGCGATCATCTCGCCCGACTTCTCGACCCACTCCTCCTGGACAAGCGACTTGCCCACCTCGTAGCCCTGGGCCTTGATGAAGGTGAAACACATGCCTCCGCCGATGATGAGCGTGTCCACTATGTCGAGCATCCTGTCGACCAGGCCGATCTTGTCGGAGACCTTGGCCCCACCCAGGATCGCAGCGAAGGGTCTCGCCGGGTGATCGAGCGCTCCGGTAAGTGTCTTGACCTCGCTCTCGAGCAGAAAGCCCGCGTACGAGGGAAGAAACGAGGTAATGCGGTCGATAGAGGCATGACTGCGATGTGCACAGCCGAACGCGTCGTCGACGTAGATGTCACCCAGTGCGGCGAGTTCTTGCGCAAACCCCTCGTCGTTCTTCTTCTCCCTGGGGTCGAACCTTAGATTCTCGATCATCATGACATCGCCGTCACCGAGGGCCAATGAGGCTTCAACAACGTCGTTCCCGGTGACTTCGTGCATGCACTTGACATCCTTGCCAAGCAGCCTCCCAAGCACCCGCGCCGCGGGAGCGAGCGAAAACTCCTCTTCATAACCGTTTCCGGACGGTCGGCCCAGATGACTCATGAGCACAAGCCTGGCGCCTCCGTCCAAAAGGTGGATGATCGTGGGAAGTGCCGCCCTGATGCGCTTGTCCTCGGTGACAGTCCCCCCGGACATAGGGACGTTGAAGTCGACGCGCATTACAACGCGCTTGCCCTTGACATCAACGTCGCGAATGCTTCTCATCGTACGTGCCTCGATTCTTCAGTATTGCCTGCGATAGCCAAGACGGACCCGTTGCCGCCCGGCCGCTATCGGGTCATGACGAACTTCGCGAGGTCCTTAACCCTCTCGGAGTAGCCAGCCTCGTTGTCGTACCAGGCGATGACCTTCACGAGGTTGGCGGGCTCGTTAGCCACCATGGTGAGCAGGCTGTCGAAAACCGAGGAATACTTGTTGCCGATGACATCGCAGGAGACGATCGGGTCGGTGCAGTACTCGATATAGCCCTTCATGTTGGTCTCGGAAGCCTCCTTGAGGGCGGCGTTGACCTCGTCGCGAGTGACATCTTTGCCGAGCTCTACCACGAGATCGACCATCGAGGCGTCCGGGGTGGGAACGCGGGTAGCCATTCCATCGAGCTTGCCCTTGAGCTGCGGGAGCACCTCTCCAACAGCCTTGGCGGCGCCGGTGGTGGTAGGGATCATGGAGACGGCACCGGCGCGGGCGCGACGCAGATCCTTATGCGACTTATCGAGGATCTGCTGGTCGTTGGTATAGCTGTGGATGGTGTTCATGAAGCCGCGCTTGATCCCGAAGCTGTCATCGAGGACCTTGGCGACGGGGGCGAGGCAGTTGGTGGTGCACGAGGCGTTGGAGATCACGTTGTGCTTGGCGGGGTCGTAGATATCCTCGTTGACGCCCATGACAATGGTGGCGTCGACGTCCTTGCCGGGAGCGGTGATGACGACCTTTTTCACGGTGCCGGAGATGTGCGCGCCGGCATCGGAGCTCGACTTGTACTTTCCGGTGGACTCAATAACCACCTCGGCACCGTGATCGGACCACGGGATGTTGGAAAGATCGTTACGCTCGTTGTAAACCGGCACAAAGTGCCCATCGACTACGATGCCGCCATCGGCGACCTCAACGGTGTCGTAAACACGCCCGTGAACAGAGTCGTATTTGAGAAGATGCGCTGCAGTGACAAGATCCCTGGTTCCGTTGATTGCAACTATCTCGAAATCCGGGTCGTTCTCCATTGCACGGAACACAAGCCTGCCGATACGGCCAAACCCGTTGATGCCGACCTTTATAGACACGATATTCATCCTTTCAGTTCACAGCGGACATTTATCGATCATGGTCGCCGGACTTCTGCCCGACTTCCCTAGCGAGCGCTTCAATTCGTCTAATTCTATGATAAACAGCCGACTTGGACAGTGGCGGGGTCGCCAGCTCGCCCAATTCCCTCAAAGATACATCTGGATGCTGCAGCCTGAGCAGGGCAAGATCTCGCAGAGCCGGAGGAAGCGACTCGAGTCCCCGCTCGTCAATGAGTGTCTGGATGGAGCGGATCTGGTCCATAGCGGCGTCTATGCACTTGGTCTGGTTGGCCATCTCGGCGTTCAGGCGGCGGTTGACATCGTTTCGGACCGACTTCGTGACGCGCACGTTCTCCATCGCAAGCATGCCGCGGTGCGCCCCGGTCACCGCGAGAAAGTCGGCGATGGGGTTCGCGCCCTTGAGATAGATGACCCACGAGCCGCGGCGCTGCGTGGCCTTGGCGGGGATACCCAGGCCGTTCAGCAACTCCACCAGCCCCCGGGCAAGCTCCTCGTGATCGGTGGTGAGCTCGAAATGGAAGTCTCCCCTGGGATCGGCGATAAAGCCGCCTCCGATGAACGCGCCCCGAAGATATGCCGCCTGACAGCAGGGCTTAACCAGCAGCTCGTGCGGTATGCCCAGCTCAAGACCCGATTTCGAGATGATGCCCAGCTTGGCCAGACCCTCCTCAAGGCCGATCTGCACCGGCACAGTGATGAGGTAGTTGTACGACTTGTGCAGCGTGCTCCTGCGTGTGGTGATCTCGGTCTTGAGCCTCAACACATCGTGAATGAGCGCGACGATGAGGCGCGCGACCGAAGCGGTCTCAGTGGTGAGTTCGAGCCTGTAGTTGACCGACAGTCTGCCCTCGATGCGCACCAGCGCGGAGAGCTCGGCCCGCTTGCAGTCCTCGCAGTCGAACTCGACCCGCGACAGCTCGTCCCTTATCTCTCCTGCGAACGACAAAGGCCAAGCACCCCCTTGAAGACCTCGGCAAGAACCCTGGGGTTGTGCCATGTGGGGAACACCGTATCAACGAGGTTGCGGCTTATCACCACCGGCACCTCGCAGGATATCCTGGCCCTTATGGAATCGTCTATGGGGACCGAACGTACGACGCGGCTGCGCCCGCCCGTCTGCGGGCGAAGTGTCCCGTCGTCGTTGCGGAGCGCCGCCTCGTACTCGCCACCCTGCTCGCCACGTTCACCATCGGTTCCATCGTCCTCGCGCGAGTTGAGCACCACGACATCAAGGATGCCCTCCATGCCGTGGTCGAGAAGCGCCCGCACATGCTCATGGCAATTGAGTCCCCAGGTCTCGCCCTGCATATCGGCGAGCGAGCAGAGGAATACCGTCCTCGCCCCACTTGCGCGGATGGCGTCAACGATGCCCGGCACAAGGAGGTTTGGGATGATGGAGGTGAAGAGGGAGCCCGGCCCTAGCACCACAAGATCGGCGCTCCTGATGGCCTCAAGCGCGGGCTCGTATGGAGCCGCGTCCGCAGGATCTATCCACACGGACTCCAGGGCGGTATCGCTGTGCGCGATCGTCGACTGTCCGCAGAGGATGCGCCCATCGCGAGTGCGGCCCTCGAGTACGATCCTGTCGATCGTGGAGGGGTAGACGTGTCCGCGCGCGCCCAGCAGCTTCTCGCAGATCTCTATCGCCTTCGGGAACGACGAGACGTCGGCCAGCGCAGTGATCATGAGGTTTCCGAGCGTATGGTTGTAAGCGTAGTCGAAGCGATACTTAAACGCCTCCACTAGAGGGTCGGAAGAATCCCTGGCCATGGCGGTTATGCACTTGCGAATGTCGCCGGGTGGTACGGAGTCGGTGCGCTGGCGGATAAGACCGGTGGAGCCGCCGTCGTCTGTCATCGCAACCACAGCTGAGGTGCGCACCCCCATCGCCAGAAGCGTCTTTATCGACACCGGGGCGCCGGTTCCACCGCCGACGACAACTGCGGAGTACTCCGAGAACGGAGATTCGAGCTCATCGTCTATCGTGGCGCCGAGGCTCCAACCCGAGTTGGTGGTCGGAATCCTCGAGATGACATCGGCCGTCATCACCCCACCTCGGCGAGCGAGATGTCCCTGTGGGTGATCGTCACGAAGTAGCCACTCTCCTTCAGGTGCCTGTAGGTTTCTTGCGCAAGCGCGACGCTGCGGTGCTGGCCGCCGGTGCACCCAAGCCCGATGGATACATACTTCTTCCCCTCCTCGACGTAGCCGGGCATGATCACGTCGAGAAGTTCGTACCACTTCTCCAGGAAGCCCTGGGTCTGGGGCTTGGACATCACAAAGTCGTGAACCGCGGAATCGGTGCCGAGCAGGCTTCTGAGCTCGGGCTCGTAAAACGGATTCGGAAGAAAGCGGACGTCGATGAGGATGTCGGCGTCCATGGGCGTACCGTGCTTGAACCCGAAAGAGAACACGTTGACTCGCAGCACATCGTCATCGTCGTCAGAGGAGAAAAGCGCGTGGATCTGCTTTCGGAGATCCTGCGGCTTCATCCCGCCGGTATCGATGACATAGTTGGCTATCTCCTTGGCCTCTTCGAGAAGAGCTCGCTCCCTCTCGATGCCGGCCACTATCGTCATGCCTTTGTCGCATAGCGGATGGCGGCGACGAGTTGCCTTGAACCTCGTCAGCAGCGACTTGGTGTCGGAATCTAGAAAGAGCACGGCGTAGGTGAGGCCGGCGGAGGACACCTTCTTCAGCTCGCCCAGAAGCTCCGGGAAGAACTCGCGCGCGCGGAGATCGCAGACCACAGCGAGCTTTCGCTGAACCCCGTCGGGACGACCTGCTAGAGAGACGAGATTGATGAGCAGGGACGGGGGCAGGTTGTCTATGCAGAAGTACCCCAGATCCTCGAAGGTGTGCATGGCCTCGGTGCGACCGGCCCCGGACATGCCGGTGATGACCACGAGATCGGGATCCGAGGAGCTGGACTTGTTGAACTGGGCTTCTATCTGATTGTCCATAATGACCCGCAACCGTTCCTCAATGTCACGCCGCTCGGGCCCGCGTCAACGATGTCGCGGACACCGATGGTGCAGCTGAAATCCGCTAGATGTCGAACAGCTTAGCGCACATCTGTAGAAATTCTATCATCTGGATAGGGGCGGGTTAGTTCATGCCCTTGATAGCGTCGGCAAACTCATCGATCGACTTGAAGTCCTTGTACACGGAGGCGAAGCGGATGTAGGCGAGATCGTCGATGTCGTGGAGGCGCTCAAGAACCATGTCACCAAGGACGCTGGAGCTCACCTCCGTGCGGTTTGAGCTGCGAAGCTCGTTCTCTATGTCGGTTATAACATCCTGGAGGACGGAGACGGGGACGTTTCTCTTGGCCGTAGCCGTCATAAGGCCGCGCAGCAGCTTGTTGGAATCGAACGGCTCCGAGCTCATATCCTTCTTGATGACTATCAGGGGACGCTCGTTGAGCCGTTCATATGTAGTGAAACGATGGTTGCATTCGACACACTTCCTGCGCCTACGGACGGCCTTTCCCTCTTCGACCAGCCTGGAATCAATAACCTTGGTGTCGGAATGGTTGCATGCTGGGCAATACATCTGTCTGTGCTCCCTGCGTGTGAGTCCGTTGTGTACAGGGAGATTATACCTACTGCAGGTTTGAAACATAACGTGCTAACAGGCAAGAAGATAAGCCACAACCATCACTGCCGTTGAACCGGCTATCGCGACACCGGTGAGAAGCCTATCTCTCGCGCTGACTCCGCGAAGGCTTGCCCCGCGAGTGGTGCCGTTGCGCAGGTTCTCCACTTCCGGCATGGACTCGATTTCGTAGACCAGATCATCGGCAAAACGAGATGCCCTGTCGTGCAACTCGTGCATGCTGCGCTCCACCCGCGACCTACGCCTACCCGCCATCTCGGCAGCACTCTGACTTCCGATCACAGCAACTCCGCTTCTGGCTGCCATCTTCTCCTCCTTATCGAACGCCCTGATTGACGAGAAACATTCTCGACAAGGGGCGGACATTAATTTACTTACCCCAAAACATATCGAACGTCTGTTCGCGATGTCATTCTAACCAGAACATCCGTTCGAATCAACAGATATACGAACATTTGTTTGCCCAATTTCCAAATGACGTGTATACTCGCATAACCGGGGTATGCGAAAGGAGGCCCTATGGCCACCAGCCAGCTAACAGACAGGCAGAGACAGGTGCTCGACTTCATAAGGGCGTCCATCCGCGACAACGGCTTCCCGCCGAGCGTCCGCGAGATCGGCGATGCCCTCGGGTTGAAGTCCTCCTCCTCGGTTCAGTCACATCTCAATGCGCTCGAGAAGAAGGGCTATATAGAGAGGGCCTCTTCCTCAGCGAGAGCGCTAACGGTCAACGATCAGTTGGTTGCCGAGCTCCCGGACATCGATCCCGAGGATCTGCCGGACATCGAGCCCATGGACGAGGTCTTTCGCAACGTCGTGCCCCTGCCGCTGCTTGGGCGGGTCGCCGCCGGCGTCCCGATACTCGCGGAGCAGAACATTGAGGAGACGATCGGCCTACCAACGCAGATAGTCGGCGACGCGAACTCCTTTTTGCTCACAATCTCGGGAGAATCGATGATCGAAGCCGGCATATTCGATGGAGACATCGTCGTGGTACGAGAGCAGTCGACCGCTAGCGACGGTGATATCGTGGTTGCCATGATTGATGATGAGGCAACGGTGAAGACCTTCTTCCGTGAGCCCGACTGCATCAGGCTACAGCCGCAGAACCCCACGATGGAACCGATTTACTCCACAGACGTGACCATCCTCGGAAAGGTGACCGCCCTTTTCAGGACCATCAGATAGGCTTCACCACCTCGCTAGCTCTCTGCACACGCGGGCAACAGCGAGGGCATGCTCGGCCTTGCAAACTAGACGGGCCTGGAACGCATCTGCCAAGCGCTCCGGGCCCGTTCTCACATTACCTGGAAAGGCGGTCGTCAAGACCGCTAGGCGTACATCTCTGTGGAAAGATACCTGTCGCCCCCATCGGGCAGTATCACCACTATCGTCTTGTTGGAGTACCTGGGCTCGGCGGCGAGCTGTAGGGCCGCGCAGATCGCGGCTCCAGAGCTAATTCCCACCAGCACGCCCTCCGTCCTAGCGACCATCGCGCCCATGCCCAGCGCATCTTGATCGTCTATCGCGATCACCCGATCGACTACATCCATGTCGAGGTTGTCTGGGACGAAACCCGCCCCAATACCCTCGATGGAATGCTTGCCCTTGCGGCCCTGCGTAAGGACCGGAGAGGCGGCCGGTTCGACACCGATGATCTCGATGGCGGGGTTCTTCGACTTCAGGTAGCGCCCTACTCCGCTGATAGTGCCGCCGGTCCCAACACCGGCGACCACGACATCCACCGCACCGTCGGTGTCGCGCCAGATCTCCGGACCGGTGCCAGCTTCATGGGCAGCGGGGTTCGCGGGATTGGAGAACTGCCCCATAACCACGCCACCATCTATCTCGGCAGCGAGCTCGTTGGCCCTATCGATCGCGCCCTGCATGCCGAGCGATCCGTCGGTTAAAACCAGCTCAGCCCCGTATGCACTCATGAACTTCCGACGCTCCTGCGACATCGTGTCGGGCATCGTGATGATGAGTCTGTATCCCCTGGCGGCGGCGACCATCGCAAGCCCTATTCCAGTGTTTCCGCTGGTTGGCTCAATGAGAACCGACCCCGGGCCGATGGTACCATCGGCCTCCGCAGCCTCAATCATCGACATCGCAACCCTGTCCTTGACGCTGCCAGCAGGGTTCAGATACTCGAGCTTGCCTAGCAGCCTGAAGGGAAGCGACTTCCCCTCTTTAAGGCTCGTCAGCTCAAGCATGGGTGTTTGTCCGATGAGATCCGTGATCCTCGTAGCAATCATCTGTAGCCTACCCTCATAGCGCAGCAGAACGCAGCACTAGCCCTCGTCGAGCGCCTCTGCGATCTCATCGGTGATGTCCATGGTGTGGTAGACGTTCTGAAGATCCTCGAGATCCTCCAGCTTGTCGACGAGCTTCATGACCTTACGCGCGTCATTTACGCTGACCTGGGTGGGAGTAGTGGGAATCATCGTGGGCTCGGCGCCCTTGACCTCGATGCCCGCAGCCTCGAGGGCGGTCTTGACGTCGTTGAGCGCGGTGAACTCAGTGTAGACGACCCACTCGTCGCCACCGTCCTCGTAGTCGTCCCCGCCGGCATCGGCAACGGCCATCATGAACTCGTCCTCATCCTCGCACTGAGCCTTCTCCACAATGAGCTGACCCTTGCGGTTGAACTGGAAGGCGACCGATCCGGTGGTTCCGAGGTTGCCGCCGTGATGGGAGAAAGCCGAGCGCACATCGGCAGCGGTGCGGTTGCGGTTGTCGGTGAGCGCCTCGCAATAGATGGCGACCCCGCAGGGGCCATAGCCCTCGTAGATGACGCTCTCGTAGTTAGCAGCATCACTACCGGAACCAAAGGCCTTTTTGATCGCAGTCTCGATCTTGTCCTTGGGAAGAGAGTACCCCTTGGCCTTGTTGATCGCCGCAGCAAGGGAGGCGTTGTTCTCGGGGTTGGGGTCTCCACCCTCCTTGGCGGCAACGGTGATGTTGCGGGAGAGTTTGGAGAACAGCGCGGAGCGCTTGGCGTCCTGCGCGGCCTTGCGGTGCTTCGTGGTTGCCCACTTGGAATGTCCAGACATCTTCTTCCTCCAGATTCCGGTTACCAGCCGGTTGCCAGCATGATGGTACGGCACCAAGTAGCCTTGGGAGTCGCGAACCATCCAAGATTGCAAGCTATGAGATCTCGTAGCCCGAATCACATGCGCGGTCGTCGCGCGATCCCACACGTTCGGGCAATGTCCTTAAATGATATCCCAACGAATGCGCAGGTATAGACCCCTATCGTTCAGACGCGCAGCATGCCCGGAGAAAAAGATAGGAGCGAAATTTTCGAAACTTTTCTTCAGATGCACAGGACACACGGATCGTTGTATTCCGCGAGCCGCTTGTCGTGAGTGAGCAGCATCATTCCCTCCGCCGACGCCTGACAGATAAGCATGCGATCGAAGGGATCTTTATGTGGCATCGCCCCCACTTTTTGCTCCAGAGAAGCAAGCACGAAAACATGGGCGAGTTTCACGGGCAGCGGAAGATAGCCCGCATCGTCACAAAAAGTTGCAAACGTCCTTGCATCAATTGTCAGCTTATCGGGATGGGCTTGGTGTTTGATCTGTACT
>CAYRYP010000025.1:16746-19451 GCA_964428485.1 uncultured Coriobacteriaceae bacterium | reverse complement strand
ATGAAGCATTTCGGTCTTCTTAGCGGACCAAATGCGTCAAATTTTTGCATTTGAGTCCGAAATCTACTGACGGGTCGCTTGGACGTGCGATGAGGTCCTGCTTTCGGAGGGTGTGGCGAGAAGGCTCCTCGACGTCAGCTTCTACATGCGGCCTCTATGCGAAGGGTTAGCATCGCGGCGGTGTCGTAGGCGATCCCACCCGGCTCGTCCACGTCGCTCGCGACGTTGAAGCCCACGAGGCGCTCCGACCCGTCCCCAAGCTGCTCGTAGATCGTGGCCACGGTCATCTCGTCGGACTCGCGTATCTCGACCCGACGACCCTCGCCTGCCTGTGAGATTCCCGCGGCTAGGAAGAGAGTGCCGCTCACGGCTATCGTGTTCGAGATGAAGGCTCCTGGGTAGGCCCGCGCAGGATCGGGTTGTTTGCCCGCAAGCTCGGCCGCCATCGCCTCGCCGGCGCACTGTCCCTGTAACGCGGCGGTCTTCCAGATACCTAGGACTCGCTTCTCGCCTGAGATGAGCTCCGTTGCCTGAGCGACATCGCCTGCTGCGAAGAGGTCCGGAGCGCTGGTGCGCATAAAATCGTCGACCACTACTGCACGGTCGATCTCCACGGTTTTCTCCCTTATCAGCGAGAGGTCGGATCTCACGCCATGCGCGACGACGATCTCGTCGTAGTCCTCCACATCGCCGCCGGAGTAGGTGACGCGCAGGTGTCTTTCGCCGTCGCCGCCGTCGAAGGGCTCCACGGACGAGATGGTCTGACCGAACCTCATGGTTACGCCCTTGGCTGTCAGACCTCTCTCGAAGCGCTCCGCCGTTTCGGGGAGCGCACTGAAGTCGAGGATGTGGGGGTTCATCCCCACCAGCGAGACGTCGAGACCCAGTTCCAGCGCTGCCTCCACGGCCTTGAGCGCTATCATCGAGGCTCCGCTGACTAGCACGCGTTTGCATTCCGGACGCTCGAACGCCTTCTTCATGCGGATTGCGTTGTCCATCGTGCGCAGCACCAGTGGCTCGTAGCCTTCCACCTTGGGAAACCCGAACGTCTGCGGGCGCGCGCCTATGCACACCACGCACTTGTCGTAGACGAGCTCCTCGCCGGCCTCGGTTGTGATCATGTGAGCTTCGGGGTCGATTGAGACGACCCTAGAGCCGGAATGCAGCTCGAACCCGAGTTCGTCCAGCTCCTCTGCGCTCCATGGGAAGCACTCGTCGTAGCTCTTCTCCCCACCCACGAAGTACGAGGTGAGGATCGGGCTGTATGGCGGTATGTCTGTGTCGGAGAAGACGTGTATTTCCCCGGTGTACCCGCCATTTCTAAGTCCTATCACGGCGTTTACGCCCGCCGTGCCAAAGCCGACGACCGCCGCCTTCTGACTGCCTCCGTCACGTCCCGTCGTCTGGCCCGCGATGTTGCCCCCATTCATGATTCCGCTCATCCGAACACCTCGCATCTTCTACGCGAACACCTGGGCGAGCCAGGGGCCGTAATCTCCGTACCACATGCCGCTGAGTTGCTGAAACGTGGTGTCCCAGTCGAAGTCGCTGTCGAACATCAGCTCCGTGTAGTGCTTGTTGGAAATGTCCCGTGGCTGTTGCATCAGCCTGAACGCGTACGTGTAGGTGCAGGTTGGGCACATCGTCACGACGGTGGAGCCATCGGGTGCGAATGAGAGCTTCTCGTCCGACTGGGTGCTCTGCCTGGCGGGATCAAACGCGCTTACCGCGCCCCCCGCGCCGCAGCATCCATGGAAGATGGAGCAGGTTGCGTCGTCGTTGAGCCCGAGTGCCCTGCGCGTCTCGTCGAGGTAGGTGCCGTCGCGGTCCTGGCACGATTTGGAGAGGCAGATCGGACCTTCGGGAAGCGGGTGCTTGGGGGTGAAGTCGTGTTCCTCGAGCCACCCGGCGAGAAGCCTAACCTCAACGTCGAGCCCCCGCCTGGAGAGAGCCGTGCGCATATCGTTGGCGCATCCCGGGCATACGCAGACAAGCTCGCTTACCCCCGCAGACTCCAGCTCGATTGCATTGCGATCACACAGCGCTTCGGCTCTCTCGAAGAACCCGGCACTCTTGAGCGACGAGCCGCAACAGCTGTCGATCATTGTGACACCGCCATCGCCGATCTCCTCGAAAGTGGAGAAGATCTCGCGCGTGAGATCGGAACCGTAGGCCGCAAGCGCGCATCCTGGGAAGAAGGCGGTCTTAAAACCGGTTTGTGCGGCATGGTCTTGAGTCTCGAGGTGCCTTGTGAGATCGGGGTAGCCGATGCCGTAAATGGCCCGATAGGCCTTGAATATGTCCCATTCCTCGTCGACGAGCACGCTAGACCATGCCTCGCGCTCTATGAGCCCGAGGCTCTGGAAGTCCACACGTGCGTGGTAGATGAGGTCGCAGACGTCGTTGTGGGCGAAGCACGTGTTCTTGCACGAGGTGCAGAAGAAGCATCCCCGCACCGCGCGGACGAGTTGCTCATTGGCCACGATCCGCTGCGCCAGCTCCTCGCGCGTGGACGACGACCTCTCGGCCTCCAGCATCCCCTGGGCGATGTCGCCGAGGGACATGTCGTTGTTCGTCAGCGATGAGCACGCGCCGACGCAGTGTTTGCATTGCGTGCACTGGCCGGAGAACCTTCTGTAGACATCAGAGCATTCGAGCAAACCCATGAACCGCTCCTCTTCGAACTCCCGATGCGCCGCGTTTCT
>CAYRYP010000025.1:14395-16646 GCA_964428485.1 uncultured Coriobacteriaceae bacterium | reverse complement strand
ACTTGTTTAGAACCCCGTTTCTCGCGGATTTCTCTCCACAGACCCCGAGGCCACCACGATCCATCCAACCCCTCTCCACACACCCTGTGTTTGAGGTCCGTCTGCCTACATACACTAGCACTTTGAATAAACTCAATAATCAAATGCATACTATTGATTTTTTGTTGGCACTGTTCGAGTGTGTGCCTCTCTGGGCGCTGCTGGCGGTGCTCTAATATGGCATTTGATTCATCGGGAGGACGAGCGGGAACATGGGATCTCTGGGCTTGAGTCGCGAGCAGCGTAATATGGTTGTCGTTTTGATCGTGGGTGCTGTGCTGGTAGTGCTCAACCAGACGCTTCTTTCCCCGGCTCTTCCTTCGATCATGTCGCATCTAAACGTCGATGCCACGACGGTCCAGTGGCTCACCTCCGCATACGCGCTCACTGAGGCGGTCGTTATTCCGCTGGCCGCATGGTTCATGGGGCGCTTCTCCACCAGGAAGCTATTCGTCGGGTGTATGTCGTTCTTCTGCGTAGGAACGCTTATAGCTGCGGTGGCGCCCTTCTTTGCGATTCTTCTTTTTGGCAGGATCATGCAGGCCATTGCCACCGGGGTTGTCATGGTCATGGTCATGGCGTTGATAATGCTCTCCTTCCCGCGGGAGAAGCGTGGGCAGGCGATGGGGATCTTTGCCCTGGTCATCAACTTCGCGCCCGCCGTAGGCCCCTCCGTTGGCGGTCTTCTCGTCGACATCGTCGGGTGGAGGGCCCTGTTCGTCGTGGTCGTCTGCGCGGCTCTGATCGTTATACTCCTCGCTCTCAAGATGCTCGTGAACCGCGAGGGATTTCCGCGCACCAAGATAGACGTTCTCTCGGTGGTGTTCTCCTCGCTCGGCCTCGCGTTGCTTCTCTACGGACTCTCGTCCTTCGCCTCAACTCCCAACACCGCAATGTGCATAGCGCTGATGGCGGTAGGGCTAGTGTTCGTCGCGCTCTTCGTGAGGCGGCAGTTCAGGATCGAGGAGCCGATGCTGAGGCTCGAGGTACTGCATAGCCGTAGGTACAGAGTCTCGTTCATAGCGTTCGCGATCCTCCAGGGGACTCTCATCGGCCTCGGGGTCCTCATGCCGCTCTACATCCAAAACGTCCTCGGCTGCTCGGCCACTATAAGTGGTATAGCCATCCTTCCCGGCGCCCTCATTGGCGCGGTTGCCGGGCTTATTAGTGGGCGCATCTTCGATCGTTCCGGAGTCCGCAAGATTGGCATCGTGGGCAGCATAGTCTTTCTGCTTGGATGCATCGGGATGTTCATGTATGGTGTTTCGACTCCGTTGGCTTGGGTCATCCTCTCGTACGGTGTCACGAGTCTCGGCATCCAGATTCTTGCGACCCCCATCAACACCTGGGGTGTGAACTCGCTCGACAACGAACTCGTCCAGCATGCGACCGCGGTCACCAACACTATCAACCAAGTTGGGGGCTCGCTTGGAACCGCTCTCATTATGTCGTTCTCCGCGCTGGGGGCCTCGATGGCCACCCAGGCCGGCGAGCTCGAACAGCTGGCCTATGGCTACCACTGGTCCTACGGCGTGGTGCTGGCGATCGCCGCGATCGAGCTCTTGATCGTATTCGCGTTCGCACGGAACAAGAAGGGCGATCCGGTGCCGAACACCGCGGTATCCATCGACGGGCCGGGAAAGGGTAGCCGTATCCTGGTGGCCGACATCATGAACACCGACCCGATGACCATCAATGCATCCGAGTCCATGAGCGTCGCTGTGCACAAGATGGCCTCCACTAATATGAGCGGCCTTGTTGTCATAGACGACCAGGGCTCCGTCAAGGGTTTCCTCTCCAACAGCGATGTGCTTAGGTTCTTTGGTGATGAGATGCGCACCATCACCGGCCTCTCCGGATTCACCGCCATACGCATGCTCGACGACGAGAGCCTCAAGGACAGGGTCTCGCGCCTGAGTTCGATCGATTCGGTGGAGGTTGCCACCAAACAGGTGGTGGGGATAGCGCCGGATGCAACCTTCGAGGAGGCCTGTCGCGTGCTCGCCGAGAGGCGGCTCAAGTCGCTCCCGGTCATCGAGGACGGCAAGCTCAAGGGTGTGGTCAGGAGAAGCGATCTGATGAGCTTCATAGCCGAGCTGCTTGATCAGGCCTGATTTGCCCTCTTGTTGGGGAGAAGGACAGCAACGCGGGTGGACAACATACTGCAGGTGAACCCGGTCGAGGTGTGAGCCAGCTGCTCGATCACATCCTT
>CAYRYP010000025.1:0-14295 GCA_964428485.1 uncultured Coriobacteriaceae bacterium | reverse complement strand
CCGCCCCTAGAGCATGCTCGAGCTAGATAGTAGGTAGATCACCTTCGGGGCGATCCGGCTGCGTGGCCCCGTCGAGGTCGTCCGAGTCGGCGATCAGAAACGAGAGCACCAGGCAGAGACGTTCCTCGTCATCATCCATGATGTCGCCAATGATGGCCCGGATGCGCTTGAGCCTGTAGAGCAGCGTGTTCTTATGCACATACATCTTCGCAGCGCACCTGGTCAGACTCCGCTCGTTGGCTAGGTAGTGGCGTAGAGTGTCGTAGAGGGAGCTCCCGTGCTTCTTATCGTAGGCTTTTAGGCGTCCTAGGGCGGGATGGATCAAATCTTTGACCCATGGGGCCGATCTGAGGCCCTCTATCATTTTCCTGCAGGCGTACTGCTCGCACCTATTTAGCCCCGGTTCGTTGTTGCCGCAGTCGAGCGCGAAGTGCGCCTGGTTGGTCCTAGACATGATGAGATGCGGGTCCGTGAAGGGTAGCGACGCTCCGGCCGTGACCATCTCGTCCTTCAGGAAGGCGAGCGTGTTGGCGGAGGCGAGCTCCGAGACCTGGGAGTCGGTCATGAGTGCCACGACACAATCGTCTATCGTCGCCGTGAGGCAGGTAGGGAAGCGGTTTCTCAGCCATTGCGTGAGCATCCTGCGCTGGAAATCGTCGTTTTTCACGCAGTGGCGCATTGCCACCATCCTGATCTCGGCTCCCGGGCGATAGGGAGCGAGCATCCTTCTAAGCATCTCGTCGGATAGCTCGTGGCCGTCCTCTATGATTCCCTGGAAGAGGGCCATCCTGCCCTCGAGCATCTCCGGCGGGCAGTTGGCAAGGGCGATCCCAAGATACTTCCCAGCCACGTCCATTAACTGCAGGTCGGACTCGTCGATGGGTCTGCGGAGCTGAATCACCGTCATTCCTGCGAGCTCGATGTCGGAGTCGTCCCTAAAGGAGAACACTCCGGCATAGGGGGTGGAGGTGCTGTCGTTGATGAAGACCCTGGAATGTCTCTTGCCATTGCCTTGGTTGCCGGCCACATTCTCGAGCACTTGGGGCTTCGACATCGGGCGCACGGGGATCATCTTCGAGGCGAAGAGCTTCTCCACCAGCGGATTCTTTTTCTCCTCGGGGGTGACCTCGGTGTGCGACACGATGACACCGAAGGTATTCATGATGGATACGGGGTTGGAGGTGACCTCTTCGGTCAGCATCGCAATCTTGTGCACGTCTCCACGGTTTGCAGCCTCCGAGAGCCTTTTCTCCCAGTTGTCGAGCTTATCCTGAACAGCGAGTACGATGTTCAGCGCATCGCCTATGTCGTCGGCGTAGATCGTGATCCAGTCGTTTCTGTTGATGAGGTGGAACCTCTTGTCCTCTACATCGTCTGGGACGATGTAGAGGGTGTCATTCACGGTCCGCTCTCTGCTCGATACCATGCAGCGGATTCCGGTGATGACTGGGTCGCCGTCTACGATGCTCTCTATGGCCACCTTATCGTGCAGGATATGGCTCATCATGCGCATGCTGATGATCATACACAGCCTCCATTTATGCTGGTTGTGCTACACGTGAATAATAGAAAGCAGATCCGAGAGTCCTGCCAATATCGAACCTGCTAAGAAAAAATCCTAAGCTACAAGCTTATGAAATTATCAAAGAATCATATTTAGAGATCGCTTACTGGAGACTATGATACACATAATATTGTGTTTTCATCACTAGCAATTTGAGCAGCAATTTGATATTGAGATCAGACGACTCGTTCACTGATATACACATACGCTGGAACGCCGGACGCTCTATCTCACCACCGGGCGCACGAAGCGCACCTGTTGCCCGTCCCACTCGGAATCGAGAACCATCACGTCGATGCCGTATGCCCTCTCCAGGTTCTCGGCGGTCAACAGCTTCTCAGCGCTGTCCTTCTCGTACTCTCCGTTTCGCAGCATGAGCACTCCCTTGGCCTCGCACTGGAAGAGGTGGTCGGGCACATGGGTGGTCATGATGACGCCGAGGCCGCTTTCGGAGAGGTGCTTGATCGCAGAGAGCACCTGTACCTGGTTTCCGAAGTCGAGCGAGGCTGTGGGCTCGTCCATCATTAGGAACATGGGCTGCTGCGCCAGGGCTCTGCCGATCAGCGTCATCTGCCTCTCGCCACCGGACAGCTCCGTGTAGATGCGCTCGGAGAGAAACGATATCCCTAGTTGTTCCATAACCTGGTCGGCCACCTCGTGGTCTGTCGCCTTTGGTGTGGAGAAGAAGCCCGTGTGCGCGAGCCTGCCCATCACAACAACGTCGTGTGCGGTGAATGCGAACGGAGGAGTGTGGGCCTGTGGGACGTAGGCGATGAGCTTTGCGAGCTCCTTGGGCGAGAAATCCGTGGTGTCGCGTCCGTCGAGCATCACACTTCCACCGAGACGGGGCAGAAGCCCGAGTATCGTCTTGAACAGGGTTGTCTTGCCAACGCCGTTAGGGCCGAGCAGGCAGACTATCTCGCCTGTCTTCACGTCGAGGGAGAAGCCGTCCACGACATGCTTGTTGCCGTATCCGCAGGAGAGGTCCCTAATCGAGAGAATCACAACCACTCCTTCCTGCCCTTGAGAAGCATGTAGATGAACAGAGGTGCGCCTATGAGTGCCGTAAGGATTCCGACGGGGAGCTCCCCTGGCACGATGACCCTGGCGACATCGTCGACGAGCAGCATGAAGCACGCGCCTGCGAGCATGGACACAGGCAGCAGCGTCTTGTAGTTCGGCCCCACCGCCAGTCTCGTGATGTGCGGGATGATAAGACCCACCCAGCCGATCGCTCCGCACAGGCACACTGTGGCCGAGGTGAGCAGGGTCGCGGTGATGATGACGATGAGCCTAGTCCTTCTGACCGGGATGCCTAGGGTCTGAGCCTCGTCCTCCCCGAAGGAGAGAGCGTTGATGCGCCAGCGCATACCGATCAGGATGCCGCCGGCGATAAGAAGTATGAGGCCCATGTAGATGACATTGGTGTCGTTGCCGCTGCGGGCGAAGCTGCCCATAAGCCAGTAGGTGATCTGCGGGAGGACATCGTCGGGATCGGCCACGTACTTCACAAGCGACACGAGGGCCTGGAAGGTCGATGACATGACGACTCCGGCCAGGATCACCACTACCAATGAGTTGCTGCCCTTGCCGAAAATTCGGGCGATGGCGAGCACCAGGACCACGGTGCCTAGACCGCATACGAACGAGATGCCGTGCACCGCCGTCGTGGGAAGTGCGAACAACAGCGCCACGGCTGCTCCCACGGCGGCCCCGTTGGAGACGCCCAGGATGTCGGGGGATGCCATGGGGTTGCGGAACATCCCCTGGTATGCGGCGCCCGATGCTGCCAGGGCCGCGCCTACCAGTGCGGCGAGTATGATCCTCGGGAGCCGGATGATTATCAGCACCACGGCGTTGTTGTCGCCGTCGGCGATGTTGCCGCTGATCCAGTCTCCGATGACTTTGATTATGTCGCCTACTGACATTTCGTAGGTGCCCACGGTCAGCGAGACGAGGATGAGGAGCAGCAGGAAAATCACCAGTCCGAAGATGGTTACAAGCTCGCGCCTCTTCCACGTGGGCGAGCCCACGCGAAGTTTGTCCCCGCGTGGGCTCTCGGCAGATTCTCTCAATTCTGTGAAGCCTTTCTGCGCATCGCCCTCATAAGGGCTCCCCCAATCGCGCCGGGGGAGCCCATCAGTTCAAAGTTTGAGGATCGGTCCTAGCTCTCGCTGGAGAGGATGGCCTCGGCGTCCTCCTCGGACAGATCGTAATTGTACCAATCGCTATAGAAGCTCTGGACAACCTCAGTCATGTCGACATCGGAGAACCTGTCGGGATAGAACAGGGTTCCCAGCCACGGAGTCATCATTGCACCCTCGCCGGAACGCACGCACCAGAGGTAGAGTCCCTGCGGGCAGGTGTAGACGTTGCCGTTGACGACGGCGTCGACGTTGGCAAGTGCGGAGTCAGAGAGGATCGCTTCGGTGGCGGACTCGCTCATCGTGATGATGAACTGCGGGTTCCACTCGACGATCTGCTCGGCGTCTACGGTGTTGGTGAGGCCGGTGCCCGAATCGGTGACTCCGGTGTAGTCGGCGGCGACGTTGATGGCGCCGGCGGCGGTGTAGTACTCGTTGGAGATGTCGCTGCTGTTGGTGCAGGTGTACATTCCGCCCGAGACATTTATCTGCAGTGCGGTCACCTTCTCGTCATCGGAGAGGTCGGAGACCTTGGCGGCGGAGTCCTCGAGGCTGGCCTGGTAGTACTCCACGAACTCCAGGGCCCTGGCGT
Organism: uncultured Coriobacteriaceae bacterium; assembly: GCA_964428485.1. Taxonomy (GTDB): domain Bacteria; phylum Actinomycetota; class Coriobacteriia; order Coriobacteriales; family CADBOM01; genus CAZPAN01. The sequence continues at coordinate 9,995 of CAYRYP010000025.1, read as the reverse complement.
ACTCCTCGTCTCCGAGGATCTGGCCGATCTTCTCGATGCAGGAGCACATCCCCTCGACGGTGCTGTAGTTGTTGATGTTGACGACGATGATTCCGGCCTCATCGAGCTGGGCGAGCTGCTCCTCGCTGAAGATGTTGCTAGCCGGTCCGTAGACGACCTGTGCTCCGGAGGCGATTAGGTCCTCGACGGAGCCGGAGTCTCGAGCGTTGTCGGGGTTGGACTCGTCGTAGTCGGTGAATACCGCCCTAAAATCGTCGGAGATGTTGCTGGTCGCGGCGGCGACGATCTTGCCGCCACCCTGGGTGAGCATCTCGGTGATCTGCGCGAAGGCACCGATTAGGGGGGCGACCCGCTCAACATCCGCCGGGATGGTGATCTCGTTGCCGTCATCGTCGATGACAGTCCTGGTATCGCTCTGCTCGGCAGAGGCGTCCCCGTCCTGGCTGTCGGAGCTGCATCCTGCGACCAACCCGCTCATCGCTAGCAGCGCTGCCAGCACAAGGACGCATATCCACTTTGATTTCATCGTTCCTCCTTGTTCTTGCCTGATGTCTTCGTATCGGCCAAAAGCAGTTTCAAAGGTCGCGCGAAACCCTAGAAACAGTTCACGTTTTGGGCCGAAACATGATGGATTATACTCGCCTGAAAATCTCTCAGAACCTGAAGAATCGAGGTGCTGAGACCCTGTAAACTATGGACGGAAAATGGGCGGATTATTCAAGGCCCGCTGAGGAAGAGGTCCCTACCGGGGAGTTTATTTTTCTAAGTTAAATAGCCTGAAAGCGGCATATTTTCTTCATGGGAATAAGCGATTTCCCATAAGGACATTTGACGACCGGTAGTCGTACGACCTCGAGGGGTCGCAAGCAAGGGGGAGTGGAGATGGGTTGTTTCGATCTCGAAGCTGGAAAACTTGGATTCGGTTTGATGAGGCTGCCGAATCTCGAGAGTGGGGAGATCGACGTGGAGCAGGTCTGCGAGATGGTAGATCTGTTCATGGATGCGGGATACAACTACTTTGACACCGCATGGGCCTACAAGGGCAGCGAGGAGGCCATCAGAAAGGCCCTCGTAGAGAGGTATCCGCGCGAGAGCTTTCTGCTTGCCACCAAGATCGCACCCTGGATTAGTGCCAAGTCTAGGGAAGAGGCCTGGGGTGCCTTTGACGAGTCGCTAGAACGCTCGGGCGCGGGCTATTTCGACTTCTATCTGCTGCACAACCTGGGGCAGGGTCGCACGAGATCGTTCGACAAGTTCGAGATGTGGGACTTCGTCAAGAAGCTGAAGGAGGAGGGCAGGGTCAAACACATCGGTTTCTCGGCGCATTCGACCCCAGAGGAGCTTGACGCGATCCTCACCGAGCATCCGGAGATGGAGTTCGTGCAGCTTCAGATCAACTACGCCGACTGGGATAACGCTGCTATACAGTCGCGCAGATGCTACGAGGTCGCGCGCGCCCACGACATCCCGATCGTCATCATGGAGCCCGTGAAGGGCGGCATGCTCGCCAAGCCCCCGGCCTCCGTGCAGGCCATTCTCGAGGAGGCGGAGCCTAGCAGTACTCCTGCGTCGTGGGCACTCAGGTTTGCAGCCGATCTCGATGGCGTGGTCACGGTGCTCTCTGGAATGAGCACCATCGAGCAGATACGCCAGAATATAGAGACTCTGGATGGCTTCAACGGCTTAGACGATTTGCAGCGCGATGTGCTGACTCGTGCGCAGGAGGAGCTGACGCGCTTCCCGCTGATACCGTGCACTGTGTGCGACTACTGCGCGAAGGTGTGCCCAAAGGACATCGGTGTCTCGGGTACGTTTACCTCTATGAACTATCTCACGCTCTATAACGACCTCAAGTACTCGAGGCACCAGGAGAACTGGCTCGTGAAGAAGCAGGGCCACACGAGTGCGACAGAGTGCATCGGATGCGGGGCCTGCGAGGCCGTCTGCACCCAGCATATAGCCATAGTCGATGAGTTGAAGCGTTGCGTGGACGCCCTAGGTCTAGCCGAAGAGAGGTCCGAGTAGGTGGTGCCGGAGATTTGCAGGGCCTACATGTACCCCTACCACTTTATGTCCTTGTGGAGCCTGTCGATCATGAACCTGTAGACCGCCAGGGCGGGGCGCATCAGATGGGCCTTGTAGACGCGCTTGCCCATCAGTAGGCGTTTGAACACGTCGCCGTAGCGTCTGGCGTTTTCCGCCGAGATCACCTCCGATGTTCTCCATGTTGGGAACATCTCGTCCAAAAAGCGCGTATTTTCTGCGAGCACCTCTCCGAGGTTGGCACTCTTGTCGTAGGAGACGCGGAACATCAGCGATATTCCAAGGTGCAGAAAGGCGGCAGCGTCTAGGAACTTACCGAGTCTGTCGAGCGCGCCCAGATCGTCGTAGACTGAGCGGAGGTCGGTCATGGCATCGTAGGTGGATTGGACCTTCGATTTGTTGATGCTAGGCATGATCGAATCGCTCCGGACCATATAGTGCACGAGTGCCCTGGGGGCGAAGGCGATCCTCTCTACCTTGGGCAGGATCAGAAGCGTAAGCATGATGTCATCGAAGATCTGTGGGATGTGCTCGAGATCTGGGATGTCCTGCATAATCCTTCGGGAGAAGAACTTGTTCCAGGGCGCGCCATTTAGCTCAAGGAAGCGCTCCGGGCACACGCTCGCTATGATCTGCTCTCGGGGGTCGGCCATCTCAGTGGTCAGGACCTTTCCGCTGACCTCATCCACCCTATGAAAGCCGCAGACGGAGATGTCCGAACCGGTCTCCATTGCCGTCTCGTAGAGGGTCTGCGCGAATTCCGGGGTAACGTAGTCGTCGCTGTCGACGAATCCGATGTAGTCGCCGCGGGCGATGGCGATGGCATCTCTGCGCCCCTTCCATACCCCCTCGTTATCCTTGTCGATGACCACGATCTTGCCCGGGTAGCGCCTCTCGTAATCGCGCATGATGTCGATGCACCCGTCGGGGGAGCCGTCGTTGATGCAGATGACCTCGATCTCCTGGAGCGTCTGGGCCATCAGCGAGTCGAGACATCTGGGAAGATACCTCTCCACCTTGTAGCATGGGACGACGATGCTAGCCCTCACATCGCCGTTGTCATTGTCGTGCAGATTGCCTTTCAAGCGGTCCTCCAGGACTGACCAAACGGGGGTCCAACGAAGTTGCCCGCTAATTATAGTATGTTGATTGTTCGGCCGATGAACCATCTATTCCGAGAGGACGGCATGAAGGAGCTCTCGCTCAAGCAGAACCTTCTCTGGAACACCGTTGGGTGCCTTATCTACCAGGGGTGTCAGTGGCTGACGACCGTTTTGGTGGTGCTGCTCTCGTCGTCCTACGATAACTCCGGGATACTCGCCTTCGCGATGGCGACGGGCAACATCTGCACCGCGATATCCACCTACAGCGTGCGCACCTTCCAGGTGTCCGATATCAAAGGGCAGTTCTCGTCCGAAAACTACGTGGGGTTCCGCGTGATCACGGTTTTGGGTGGCACTGCTGCGTGCGTAGTCTACGCCTTTATCTTTTCTCCGAGCGTCACAACCAGTATCGCGATGGTTGCCTACCTGCTCTTCAAGGCGGACGAGTCGTTCGTAAACGTTCTGTACGGCATCGACCAGAAGGCCAGCCGAATGGACTTCATTGGCATCTCGCAGGGCGTGCGGGGAGTGTTGACGATCACCGCCTTCTCGCTGGTGCTCGTCCTCGTCGGCGACATCACTGTGGCCTTCCTGGCGATGTTCGCGGTCTGCGTTGTCGTGACGCTCGTCTACGATGTTCCCAGATCCAGGAGGCTCGACTCTGTCAGGGCGTCCATCACCAAGCCAGTCTGCCGCGACCTACTCCGCATCTGTGCACCCAACGTCGTGGCGACCGTGTGCTACGGTTTCGTGGCTACGGTGGCCAGGCAGTGGTTTGGGTTGGAGTATGGGGAGGATGCGCTCGGCATCTACGCTGCGGTGGCGACCCCATGTGTTTTGGTGCAGGTTCTGGCCAACTACCTCTACAGCCCGTTTCTGACCCCGATAGCTAGGGGCTGGTCTGCGCGCGACACTTCCACGCTCAGATCGCAGTTCATCAAGCTGGGCGCGGGCATGGCGGGTGCGATAGGGGTCTGCCTCCTTCTCGCCGCATTGGTGGGGCCGCAGGTCATCGGCTTTGTCTACGGTGAGTCCATCATCCCGTATGCGTGGATGATCGTTCCGGCCATGGTCGCGGCCTGTTTGATGGCACTCGCCTTCTTCTTCATGGATCTGATGATCGTGATGAGGCGGTTCGCGATTGCTGTGCTGGTCAACGCCGTCGCCCTGGCGGTCTGCCTCGCGCTGGCATACCCGTTCATGGGGGCCTGGTACATGAACGGCGTCAACATCGTGATCATTGTCTCGTTTTCGGTGGGCATTGCGGTGGGAGCCGTCGTGCTCGCGGCCACGAGGAAGCGTAATTTTAGCCAGTAAGCTAGATGGTCCCAAGTCCGTCTGGCTGATGACCCTTTCCGAGGGTCGATTCCAGAGGGACCTTGCAACATATCGATCGGAGGTCACAACTGCTTTCGCTCATCTTGGTCATACTGCTGTGCGACATCATTCCCATCGTGATCATCGCGAGGGTCTTCCCCTCGCTTGTTGAGCATGCTCCCAAGCAGCGCAACTATCGAGGCGCGGAGGTCCTCGGTGGGCTTGGTATTGTGTGGTTCGTGTGGCTGGTGATGATCTGGGCATGCTCCACCGTCTTAGATGTTTTCGGCCAGGATGTGCCCATGTGGGTTCTGCTCATCCTTACAGCGTTTCCGCTCCTGTCCGGCACATGCGCGCTGGGGCTCTTCGATGACTGGGTGGGCGATTCATCGTCCCGCGGATTCAAGGGGCATTTCCGCGAGCTTAGGCGCGGCGTGCTCACGACTGGCATGGTCAAGCTGCTCGGGATCGGGGTGCTGTCGCTTGCGACTGCGATCTTGGTGGCGGATCTGTCGGAGCCGTGGTGGGTGCTTCGCGTTGTCTGCGCGTGTTTCACGATAGCTCTCTTCGCCAACATGATGAACCTGTTCGATCTAAGACCTCTCAGAGCGAGCAAGATATACATACTCTGTCTGGTCTTGTGCACTGTGGTGCTGCTTCTGTCGCACAGGATAGAGATGGATTGGCTCTCCGTTACATGTATGCTGCTAGCATGTTTGGGGCCGGTTATGGCTACGTGGCGCTTCGATGCCCACGAGATCGCCATGCTCGGGGACGCAGGCGCCAACACCATGGGAGCGCTTCTGGGCTTCATGCTCTCTGTCGCTCTTCCCATATGGTTGCTGGTTCCCCTCATGGTGGCGCTTTTCGCTATCAACCTCCTCTCGGAGAGGGTGTCGTTTACCAAGGTCATCGAAAGGATCCCGGTCCTTCGACACCTCGATGGACTGTTCCGTCCCAAGGAGCTCCTTGGCAGTCTTCCCGAAAAGGACGACGAGAGCGGGGATGCGCGATACGACGGAAGCGGGAATTCGAGAGACGGTGGGAATCGTGGTGCGCGCTCGTGACTTGACGGGGATATATACGCCGAATCCCCCTTTTCATCGAATGGCATAGTTGCGACAATATTCGATTGATGCCGGGTTTTCGACCGCGTTTAAGACAAGGTTGTCACCCCGGAGATGCACCCTACGCGAGGAGACGCCGAACTAGATGTCCGTTGCCTTAAGCCTTCTGCTTGTCGTGTTCTTCCTTCTGATGAACGCGTTTTTCGTGATCGCGGAGTTCGCGTTGGTCAGAGTTCGCAAGTCGCAGATCGATCTGCTGGTCGAGGAGGGGAGAAAGGGCGCTAGGTCGGCACAGCTTATCACCAACAACGTCAATGCCTACCTCTCCGCTTGTCAACTTGGAATTACCCTCGCCTCGCTTGCGCTGGGCTGGTTGGGCGAGCCGGCTGTTTCCGAGCTGATCCACCCACTGTTGGCCCTCATTGGTCTTCCCGATGCGGCGATATCCGCCATAGCCATCGCTATCGGCTTCATCATCGTTACGGCCCTTCACATCGTCATCGGCGAGCTGATCCCTAAGTCGCTCGCGATCTTCTCCACCGAGAGATACGCTCTTTTCACAGCGCGTCCGCTGGTGATCTTCTACCGTGTGACCTACCCGGTGATGTGGCTGTTCAACTCGATTACCAACGGCGTGATGAAGCTGATGGGGCACGACATCGCCAAGGAGCACGAGGTCTATACCGATGAGGAGATCAAGCTACTCATCGACGAGAGCACCGAGAGCGGGCTCATAGACCCCGACCAGAACGAATATGTCGACAACATCCTCGATCTTGGGGACAAGGATGCTGAGGCCATCATGACGCCTCGGACCGACATGATCTGCATCGACCTCGAGGATACCCTGGAGGAGAACCTGGCGGTGATCGAGCACTATAAGTTCACCCGCTATCCAGTCTGCCAAGGGCACAAAGACCGCATCGTGGGATTCGTGCACGTCAAAGATCTCTACACGATGCCGCGCGACTCCAGTACGGCCGATTTGAGGATCCGCACGATCCAGCCGGTGCCAGAGGGAATGCCCCTCGCCAAGCTTCTGCAGACGCTGCAGGACAAGCACACCAAGATCGCTCTGGTTATAGACGAGCACGGCGGAACGTCGGGGATCGTTACGATGAGCGATGTTATGGAGCAGATCGTCGGACGTCTAGACGACGAGTTCATCCATGATGACGACGACTCCGCGGTCAGGATGGAGGACGGCAGCTACGCGATCGAGGGGCAGATGTCCATCGACGACCTCGTGGAGATCATGGGGTTTGAGCCCGAGGAGGCTTCCGAGTGCGAGACCGCTGCAGGGCTTTTGCTTGCGCTGTTCGACTACATCCCTGACAGGGGCGAGCAGACCTTCTCCGAGGGAAAGGTCGATGGCAAGGAGATCCGTGCCACGTTCACCGTTGAGGAGATGGATGGACACCGCATAGACAGGATCAGGATGGAGCTCGAGGATCTGGAGTCGGAGCTGGATTCGGAATCTGTGGCGGGGGAGTGAGTCGTCGCGATGCCCGGTGGTGAGCAATCCTCCAAACTCCTCGCGATCATAGGCTCGGATGGGCTCGAGAGGCTGGCAAGATCGTCTGTCGCGGTCATCGGCGTCGGCGGGGTGGGGTCTAACTGCGTCGAGGCGCTTGCTAGGGGAGGCGTCGGCAGGATCACAATCATCGACTCGGACGTGGTGTCTAAGAGCAACATCAACCGCCAGGCCATCGCCTTTCACTCTACGGTGGGTCGTGTGAAGGTCGATGTGATGGGAGAGATGATACGCGATATCGATCCGGGTATCGAGGTCAGACGGATACGGAGCTTCCTGATGCCGGAAAACGTCGCGGATATCCTCGACGAGATCTTCTCTGACGGACTCGACTGGATCGTCGATGCGATCGACACAATAACCACTAAGGTCTCGATTGCTCGCTGGGCGCAGGATAGATCGGTCGATCTAGTCAGCAGCATGGGTGGAGGCGGGAAGACCGATCCTGCCATGTTTTCCTTCGCGGACATATATGAGACATCTGGGTGCCCCATGTGCCGCGCAGTGCGCAAGGCCTGCCGCAAGCAAGGGGTCGACTCTCTCGAGGTGCTCTACTCGCCCGAGCAGCGCGCCGGCGGAACCCACGGGGCAGATGGGGATAGGCGTGGATTTGGGACCATGTCCTATATCCCACCCATCATGGGGCAAATGCTAGCCGGATTCGTCATACGCGCGATCCTCGCGGACAGGGACGGCTGATGGGTACTGGAGCCTGTGGCTACGCCATGGCCGACATGCACTTCCACCTCGACTTCTGCGTCGAGCCCAAGGAGCTTGCGAAAGATGCTGCCGAGCGCGGACTGGCTATCTTCGCCAACACTGTCACCCCGCAGGGTTTCTCGGATGCCGTAGCGGATCTGGACGGGTTGCCCAACGTGGGGCTCGGACTCGGCATGCACCCATGGTGGGTGAGCTCCGAGTCGGTCGAGGCCGATATGGCGGCCTATCGGCGTCTCTCGGATGGGAGGAGACTCTTCGGAGAGGTCGGGCTCGATTTTGGCAAGCGCAGCGTGGCGACTATCGACGAGCAGATTCGCATCTTTTACGAGATATGTCGCATCGCCTCGAGGACGGATGAGGCGGTTATGTCGATTCACGCCATACGGTCGGCGGGCACCGTCATGGACATACTGGAGCAGACAGGGGCGTCTGTGGCGACGACCTGCATAATGCACTGGTTCTCCGGAACATCCGAGGAGCTTGGGCGTGCGATAGAGATGGGGTGCATCTTTTCCGTCAATAAGATGATGGCAACATCGCGGCGCGGCAGGGAGTACGTGAGGCAGATCCCCGCCGACAGGCTGCTCCTCGAGACCGACGCGCCTCCAGGGGACGGATCGCCGTACTCCGCAAGGGATCTCGAGACCGATCTCGGAGAGGTACTTCACACCATCTGCGACATCAAGGGAGAGGATGTTTCCCAGCAGATCCTGACGTCATCGGCTCGGATACTTCGGATGTAATATGATAAGTGCTTATTGGGGTCACACTAGCAGTCTCAAACACCCAATTGGAGATTGATATGCCAGATCGAACCATCGAGTCAACGCGTCGAGATCGCATTGCCGTCTTGATCCCGTGCTACAACGAGGAGATAACGGTTGGCAAGGTGGTCGATGACTTCAAGAGAGAGTTGCCCGAGGCTACGATCTACGTCTACGACAACAACTCCACCGACCGTACAGCCGAGATAGCTTACGAGCACGGTGCTGTGGTGCGTTATGAGCCGAGACAAGGGAAAGGCAATGTGGTCCGCCAGATGTTTCGCGACATAGATGCGGATTGCTACATCATGGTGGACGGCGACGACACCTACCCTGCGGAGAGCGCTAGGGAGCTCTGCGAGCCGATACTCGAGGGTAGGGCGGACATGACGGTGGGAGACAGGCTCTCGAACGGATCGTACTCCAGAGAGAACAAGCGAGCTTTCCACGACTTTGGCAACAAGCTGGTCTGTTGGATGATCAGGGTGATTTACAAGTACAGGCTCGAGGACACGATGACCGGTTACCGTGCGTTCTCCAGGACCTTTGTCAAGACCTTCCCCGTGCTGTCGCCAGGCTTCCAGATAGAGACGGAGCTCTCCATCCACGCGGTAGATAGGCGCTGCAGGATCATGGAAGTTCCGATCATCTACAGAGACAGGCCAGAGGGGTCGATGTCCAAGCTCAACACGTTCAGCGACGGCATGAAGGTGATCAGGATGGTGGGTTCGCTGTTCAAGAACTATCGTCCGCTGAAGTTCTTCTCGCTGGTGGCCCTGGTCTTTCTGGTGATAGGGCTTGCGTTCGGCGTACCGGTGATAATCGAGTTTTTGCACACCGGCCTTGTTGAGCGCTTCCCCACGGCGATGCTGGCAACCGCATTCGTGTTTCTCTGCTTCCTGTCGCTGGCCACCGGCATGATCCTGGACACCGTTGCTAAGGTCGATCGAAAGCATTGGGAGCTCGAGGTCTACAGGGTGGAGTCGGAGGATCGTCGCCTGCATGGGCTGGTGCATTCAGATGGGGGCGATAACTAGTTATGAACATGCGGCCCCTCGTGGGACAGTTCGCCAAGTTCGCCATTGTCGGCACCATCGCCTTTGTCATCGACTTCGGGTTGATGGTGCTACTCAGGGAACTCTTCGGGATGAACACCGTCCTGGCGGCCACGATATCGTTTAGCGTCTCGGTGGTGTTCAACTACTTCGCGAGTATGCGCTACGTGTTCACGCACAGGGAGGGCATGGGCCGCAGGCGCGAGTTCGCGATTTTCATCGTGCTGTCGGTGATAGGTCTTGCCCTGAACGATCTTTTGATGTGGGCGGGCACAACCTATACGGCGATCGACTATAGGCTCGTCAAGATCGTCACCACGATGATGGTCACCATCTACAATTTCTTTTCCAGGAAGATCTTTCTGGATGGCAGCACGGAGAGATCATAGGGG
>CAYRYP010000024.1:0-19591 GCA_964428485.1 uncultured Coriobacteriaceae bacterium | reverse complement strand
GGAGCAAAAACCAACAATTGTGGTATCGGAGGTGCATCTTGACTGTCAAGGGTGACGTGCTGGCGATGCTCGAGGCCAATCGCGGTAAGGATGTTTCTGGGCAGGAGATGGCGCAAGCTCTGGGCGTGACGCGAAATGCCGTCTGGAGAGCCATTAACTCACTCCGCGCCGACGGGTGCAAGATCGAGTCCGGCACCAACCGCGGTTACAGGCTCATGTTCGACAGCGATGTCATTACGGAAGAGGGCATCAGGGCGCATCTGCCCGGGAACCTGCACCATCTGGATATAAGGGTGTTCGAGGAGGTCGACTCGACAAACAACGAAGCCAAGCGCATACTCGCCTCCGGTTTCGACGGGAGCTGCCTTGTCGTAGCCCTCCGTCAATCCGAGGGTCGGGGGAGGCGCGGCAGAGGGTTCTTCTCGCCCGAGGGCGGCGTCTACATGTCGCTGGTACTGCAGAACCGTTCCAGCGCGGCCTCTGCCTTGATGATGACGATGGCATCGGCTGTGAGCGTGGCGAGATCGCTGGAGGAATGCGGTGTTGAAGACATCGGAATCAAGTGGGTCAACGACGTCTTCTCAGATGGGAAGAAGGTTTGCGGGATCCTCACGGAGGGGATCTCCGACCTCGAGAGCGGAACTATCCAGTCGCTCGTGGTAGGAATTGGGATCAATATCTGGAGCCAAGGCGCGCAAGAGGCGCTTCCAGTTGATCTCGCGGACATCGTCGGATTCGCGCACCTGGGCGAGGGTCATGGCAGATGTGAGCTGATCGCTCGCATCGTGTCTGGGATCATCGAGACGAGCACGCTCGATGGCGGCGATCCTGTATTTATGGAGGATTACAGGGAAAGGTCGATGGTGCTGGGCCGGCGCATCGAGTGCGTCAGGGATGGTGAGAGGTTTCAGGCCCTGGCCACATCGATAGACGATGATGGGTCTCTGCACGTGACCCTGGACGACGGATCGTCCAGGGTCCTGCATGACGGTGAGGTCTCGCTGAGGTTCTGATCTCAACGAGACCTGGCGGTACTAGTCCTTCTTAGAGGAGCGCACTATCGAGAAGAGCTTGTTGCCGGCTATGGCAACGGCGATCTTGACGAGGTCGGGAACCACGAACGGGATCACGCACAGCCCGAGGACGTAGGTGACGTCCATCCCGGAGGCGGCGCCGTAGACGCCCATGAACCAGGCGGTGCCAAACGCGTAGCAAACAGCCAGTCCACATGCCATTGCGGCCGCCATGGAGACCACGGACCTGCCGAACCTGTCGATGATCTTACCGGTGACGACGGCGGATGCGATGAAGCCGATGATGTAGCCGCCGGTGGGGCCGAGCAGGTATGCAGGTCCGCCGGCGAAGTTCGCGAAGACCGGCAGGCCCATCATCCCGACGGCGACGAAGGTCGCGATCGCGGCGGTTCCCCTTTTGGTGCCGAGGATTCCGATGGTGAGGAAGACCCCCATTGTCTGAAGGGTGACGGGGACAGGACCGACAGGGACCTTGATCCACGAGCAAACGGCCATGATCGCGACGAACGCGGCGATAATGGCCACTTCCCTTGCGAGTAGCGCAGGAAGTGCGAGGGAACGGGCCTCCCTGGTCGAGAAGAGCTTGTTCACCGTTCGACTCCTTTCGGTATCGTGCAGCCGTCCGATGGAAACGGCGCGGCATGCTGCTATCCAATATTGTCACCATATTATTAATCAGTAGGTGACAATAGTCACTTGTGGATCCGCCGAGCGTCCTACTAACCCCTCAGTACTTTCATTTACGGCGAAGTCCATGGCGGCTGTATAAGATATAGTGAAACGATACTGTCGAAACGATGCGTACCAATACTTCCCAGGAGGGAGATGAACCTTCGATGAATCCATCCGAGCGTATGACACAGTCCAACGAGGACTATCTGGAGGCTGTTTATGAGCTATCGGAGGGCAAGTCTAGCCCTGTGAGGAGTGTGGACATTGCGGAGAAACTGGGGGTATCGAAGGCGAGCGTAAACAAGGCCATCTCGATTCTCAGGATCAACGGATACGTCACCCAGGAGCCCTACGGGGACGTCTTCATCACTGATCTGGGGCTGGAGTACGGCCACGCGGTCTTCGAGAGACACAAGGTGCTCTTCCACTTCCTGAGGGACGTGCTGGGAGTTGACGGCGAGGTCGCCGAGAGGGAGGCGTGCAGCATGGAGCACTCCATCAGCGACGACACGCTTTCGAAGTGGATAGACTTTCTCGAGCACAGCATGCCGGAGGCCGCGGAGGCGGCGGACTCGGAGTCGCATCTGGGATAGAAGCCACGTCAGCTTCGGAGAGGCATGCTCTGTGACCCGCTCGATCTGCTGGGCCACTTTCCTCCAATACGCGCCACTTATGTCCCTCATCGTCCAGCGCCCATCTGCTGATATTCAACGACAAACGAAAGGGAACCCCGGGCCACTATCGCGATCCGGGGTTCCCTTCACTTCGGTTCGAAGGAGTCTTCTAGAATCTTCGAGAGACTAGTCCATGACGACGATGGGCTTGATGACCTTGCCGGCGAGGGAGTCGTTGAAGGCAGTCTCGAGATCGGAGAAGGCGTACTTCTTGCAGAGCTTGTCGAACGGGAAGCGGCCCTGCTTGTAGTATTCGACCATCTTCGGGATGAAGGTCTTGCAGACCGCGTCGCCCTCGGTGGAGCCCATGATCATGCGGCCGGGGCCCATGAGGTCGCCCTCGACGTTGAAGGTGAGGTCGTCGGGAGACATGGCAACTGTGCAGATCTTCGCGTAGTTGGAGGAGGCCCTGATGGCCTGGAGGATGACGGAGGCGACGCCCGAGGTGTCGAACGCGTAGTTGACGCCCTTGCCGCCGGTGATTTCCCTAATGGCCTCGATCGGGTCGGACTCCTTGGAGTTGACCACATGGGTGGCGCCAAGCTCCAGGGCGATGTCGAGCTTGGGCTGGTTGCGTCCGACAGCGATGATCTTCTCGCATCCGGTGATGCGGGCAGCCATGATAGCGGCGAAGCCGACTCCGCCGGCACCGAAGACAGCGATGGTGTCGCCGAAGCCGGCTTGCAGGACGTTGGTAACAGAGCCGAAGCCGGTCAGGAAACCGCAGCCCAGAGGGCCAAGAAGGGTGAGGTCGACCTCAGGGTCGACGACGGCGAGCTGGTTCTGGTTGACGACCGCGTACTCTGCGAAGGAAGACTGTCCGAAGAAGACGGAGAGATCCTGGCCGTCGGTGGTGTGCAGGCGGGTGGTGCCATCGTTAAGCCTGCCGAGGAAGTTCAGCGGGAACCAAGTGTCGCACTTGGCCGGATGGCCGGTGAGGCACTGCTCGCAATGGCTGCAATGCTGATAGGACATGACCACGTGGTCGCCGGGCTTGATGCCCTGAACCATGTCTCCAACCTTCTCGACGATGCCGGCACCCTCGTGGCCGAGGACTCCGGGGATGGGCCAAGGGGCCATCTGGTCGCGTCCACCGAGGTCGGTGTGGCAGCAACCGGAGGCAACGACCTTGACGAGTACCTCGTCGGCCTTGGGCTCGTCGAGCTCGATCTCATCAAACTGGAATTTGCCTGGCTCGTACGTGACTGCGGCTTTAATACGCATTGCAATCCTCCTAAAATCTTCAAGTCCATGACCATACCGGGAGGCCATATTGGGAGGGAGCTTCCGCACCTTCCTCTCCCAATATGCTACACATTCAAAATTGCCCTAGTTAATACCCAATGAAAAGAGAAAATACTCAAATAAAAGAGAAAAGATTTTGAAAAAGACAACAAAAAGATTCCGAAAAGGCTCAATTTTTGACCGCTCGCGTCGATGATGCAGTCATTGCCATGTAAAAAAACGCCCTTGTGATACAGGTTCACGGGTCTGCAAAACTTCCTTCTCTTCTGTAGAATGAATTAAGTTGAACACTTTTAATATTGCCTTATCGTGAAGGCAGGTCACAGCTTCGGGTGCGAGTTCGCACCATCGAGTTTCTGGTTTCGAGATTGGGGGATCATGGCCAACTACGCTAATGGAATGGAGACCAAGGGCATAATCATCGACACCTGCAAGAGGCTCTTCATGGAGAAGGGTTACAAGGAGACGACTTATTCAGAGATATACAAGGCCGCCATGGTTAACCCCGGCACGATCGCCCATCATTTCGGTAACAAGCGCAACATCGCTTCAATGCTCTACAACGATCTGATGCTTAGGATCTCACAGGCCGTGTCTGAGCTCTTCTCGGAGGAGGACGATCTCCAGAAGGCGTTTTTGGGATTTGCGATGCATCGTAAGCTGGTCTTCTACGACGAGCGCTACAGGCGCTTCGTGATGGAGTTTATGCTCGATGACCTTGGAAACGACGATGAAGACAAGTACATCGACGATAGCTTCGAGGCGTTTCGAACAACGGCGAAAACGCTTGGCGAGAAAAAGGCACGCTTTTACTTCGTGGCCTACAAGGGAATTGAGGCGGCGATCGACTCGTACTACGGGCGTAACCCGGGCAGCATAGACTTTCCCGAGATGCTCACCAACTTCACCGAGATCTACTTTGGCTATCTTCCCAAGGAAGAGGTCGAGAGGCGCTGCCAGCGCTGCATAGATCTTCTGTACGAGGTGGAGATCAGGTTCGTCGACTTCAACATCGCCATCGAAAGTAACTAGGGCGCCGTAGTAACGGACAAGGAAGGACCGCACCGACGCCTCCTGTGACGCCCTATACGATCCAAACGGCTGAAAACTGATTGATTCGCACATCGATTGCACGAAGTTGTGTGCAGGAACTCAATGAGTAGTTTGCCGGGTGGAACTAAACTCTTCACAGTTCAGCGAGAAATCCCGGTAGATGCGCTGCTTTGCGCCATAGTACCCGGGACCAAACGATCTTATGAACGGAGGATGCACATGTATGAGTTCCTGCCAGTGTCCGAGCGCATGCAGGAGATGCGCGAAGCAGTCAGAGACAGGGTGATCATCCACGACTCCCTGGTTTCCCGCATTGCAACTGAGGCCGACAAGAAGTGCGGCCCGATGCTGCCGTACCTCAAGCATGCCAAGATCATAAAGGCCATCCTTACCGAGATGGTCCCCCGTGTTGAGGACTTCGAGATGCTGGTCTGCAACAAGGGTGTCGAGTTCTGCGGAACCTCCCTTCCGCCGTTCTGGGGCGTTGATGCAACTGTCCTCGCCGGCGTCGGAAGCGGAAGATGGACCCTCCGCGAGGATGGCTACTACCACAACCCCGATGACTCCGAGTGCCGCATGGCCTGCAAGAAGGAGGACTACGAGGAGTTCCTTGAGCACGCCAAGTACTGGGCCGACAAGACCCCCGATGCGATCATCAAGCAGTCCGTGCCAGAGGGCTATAGCGAGATCTGCCGCGTCGGCGGCTCACCCTGCGGCGACAAGATGCCCATTATGATGATGCCCGCGGGACACCTCACCCCCGGCTACAACAACCTGATGAAGATCGGCATCGGCAACGTCCGCAAGCAGGCTCAGGACTGGCTCGACAGCCACAGGAACGATCTGATGGGCGATGACACAGACAAGTGGATGTTCTACACCGCCATGATCGATTACTGCGATGGAATGATCGCTTACATCAACAACTATGCTGAAGCTTGCGAGGCTAAGGCTGCCGAGACCACCGACGAGGCTCGCAAGGCGGAGCTTCTCTCGATGGCCGATGGACTCAGGTGGATCTCCACCCGCACTCCGCGTCACTTCCGCGAGGCCTGCCAGCTCTACCTGCTCTACATGCAGAGCGTCCTGCACGAGGGGCTGAACGACATCGGATCCTGCGGCCGCTTCGACCAGAACGTTTGGCCGTTCCTCAAGAGCGACCTTGAGACCGGCTACATCACGATGGAGGAGGCGCAGGAGATCGTCGACTGCTTCTTCCTCAAGGTCAACGGTTTCTACAGGGGCAACGAGGGTCCGCTCGCCCAGATCATCGGCATCGGCAACACCTACATGCACACCACCGTCGGAGGCGTCGACCCCGATACCGGCGAGGATGCCTCCAACCCGGTGACCTACATGACGCTCGCGGCGCTCGGGCGCATGAAGCTCCACGATCCCACGATCTCGCTGAGGATCAACAAGGATACCCCGGATGACCTCTGGGATGTCGCCATCAGGGTCAATGCGATGGTCGGAGGCCTCCCGCTCTTCCAGAACGATGAGGTTATCATTCCTGCTCTCATGCGTGAGCTCGGATTCTCCCTCCGTGACGCTCGCGACTACGCGATCATTGGTTGCCAGGAGATCACCGGGCAGGGAACCGACTACGCCTGCTGCAACGGCGTGATTCCGCCCAACACCAACCTGCATTACCCGGCTCTCCTCACGATGGCCATCAACAACGGCATCAACCCCACCACCAAGGAGCAGTCGAGCATTCATACCGGCTATCTCTACGATATGACCAACATCGAGCAGGTCAAAGCGGCTTGGTCCGAGATCGCCGAGTACACCCTGCGCGGCGTTATGTCGATGAATAACCTGTGTGAGTACATCGTGCAGCACTACACTCCCTACCTGTCGCTATCGGCCTTCATGGACGACTGCATGGCACGCGGTATGGACTGCACTTGGGGAGGCTGCAGGTACAACGAGTACGGCGGAACCGCTACCGGACTTGCCACCGTCGCCGATTCGCTCACCGCGATCGACTACATGTGCTTCCAGAAGAAGATCTGCACTACCCGTGAGCTCTACGACGCCGTCATGGCCAACTGGGAGGGTTATGAGGAGCTGCAGGCCAAGATCATCAAGGAGGTCCCGCATTTCGGCAACGGCGACGAGTACGCCGACTCGATGATGGATTGGGTTACCAACGAGTACTACGAGATGTCCAACAGGATCTTCTCCAAGAGGGCGAAGAAGTTCCGCTCTGGTCTCTATGGCGCCTCCGACCACGTGGCGCAGGGCTATGTGACCTGGGCTACTCCGGACGGCCGCAAGTTTGGCGAGCCCATCGCCGACGGCGCCTCGCCCTGCCAGGGCAGGGACACCAACGGCCCCACCGCCGTTTTGCGCTCGGCCAACTGCTACGACCACTCCAAGTTCATGGACGGTCTGGCGCTCAACATTCGTCTGCATCCCTCCACTGTCTCCAACCAGGAGGGCATCGACAAGCTGCGTGACCTCACCAAGGCCTATCTCGACGAGGGCGGCATGGAGGTTCAGTACAACGTCGTGTCCACCGAGGACATGAGGGCGGCCCAGGAGAACCCCGAGGCATATCGCAACATGGTGGTCCGCATCGCCGGCTACTCCGCCTATTTCGTGGAGCTCTCGAAGGATCAGCAGGACGACCTGATCTCCCGCACGGAGAATAGCTTCTAGTCAGCTTCGGGCAACAGCCACGATTCCAGCTGGACGAAAGTCCCGTCGGCTCGTATCTCGGGTCGGCGGGATTTTTCTTCGGGTCTACGATGACAGCACACCCGCAGGAGAGCTGATAGTCTAAAGAGGTTGGAACGCAACGGGCCCTCGGGAGGTAAGATGCCTGCAAACGTGATATTCGCGGCTCCCGCCACCGGCGAATCGATCAGACTCGCCGTGTGTGAGGCAATTGAGCAGCGGGCCGGCTTGCGGAGGGCTACCGTACTCTTTGGGAGTCAGGGCGAGGCGGATGCGATTCGCAGGTTTTGGGCCACGGAGAGGCCTGATCTCTCGATGGGTGTTGAGTCATCGACCCTCTCGGCTTTTGTGGATGGGCGTTGGGCTCTGTTCGGGGACGGGACCAGTGTCGCCACTCCTGGTGAGATTCGAGTGGCCGCGATGTCGGCCATGCGCAGATACCCTTCCTGCGGTCTGCGCCCAAGCTCCGGTACCGTTGAGATGATCACGAGGATCGCGAGGAGCGGCTTCGGGGCACCCGGCTTCGAGAGCAACCTGCAGCTTGCGGGAAGAGGTGCGGGTGCCCTGGTAGATGCTGGTATCAGCGGCACCGAGGCAGAGGTCTGGATGGTCCTTGCCGCGATGGAAGACGTGCTCTGCGAGATGGGAGCGACCCCCTATGGCAGAGCACTCGCATCCCTGGCGGAACTCCTTTGCGACCAGCCTCCCGAGATCATGGTGATGCAGAGGGATCCTCTCCCGGTCGAAATGGAGTATGCGACCATCAGAGGTTGCACCGTCATACTGCCCGGTGGAAAGAACCATGTGGCGCTCTCCTCAGCGAGGTCTGTGTCCGCTGTGTTCGAGGAGCGCGGCGCAACCGTAGAGGAGCGCTGCTACGACAGCACGGCAGACGACGCCAGGTCACAGGAGCTAGCCGATCTTGACAGGCTCCTCTTCGTTGGTGGGGACAGGGTCGAGCCGACCGGGGCCGTCAGGTTCGCTCTCTCGTCGGGCCATTATTCCGAGGCCCCGCTGATCGCGGGTGAGGTGCTGAGGTGCATCGAATCCGGGGCCGATCCGTCCAACATCTTTATAGTTAGCGACGGAATCGATCGGTCAGACGATCTCATCGAGCGCCTGGTGCTGAGCGGGGTGGCTGTGACGGGTTTCTCGAGCGACAAGCTCGCCTACACGAGCATGGGACGTGCCTTCATCCAGGCGACGACCGGAAGCACCGACCCGGTGGCGCTCGCAGATCTGGCGCTGAGCGGTCTGTCCGGCGTCTCAAGGCACATGGCATCGATATTGGATGCGAGCTGGAGGGGAAGGCCGGGTCTAGCCAAAGACGACTGGCTCTCCGATATCGGCTCCTGCTCAGATATCGCCAAGGATCTCTCTAGGGCTATCGCCGAGAGTGACCTGCGGGGAGTTTTGAGCTCCCTTCTGCGCGGGCACTTCAGGATATTTCCGGACGGCGGGGAGTCGGCGAGTGTGGGGGCGAGGATGAATGTCGCGGCTCACGAGAGAATAAGCGACCTTTTGGAGAGCATGGACACCCGCGGGATCACGCTCGCCGACGTGCTTGAGATCATGAAGAGCGAGAGTGTTCGGGTCAGGTTCGAGACGTCTTCTGGTGCCAACGGGCAGCGGGCCGTCAGGATGGGAAGCCTCGAGCAGGCGGCCGAGAGCACCTGCGACATCCTGGTGTTGGCGGGGCTTACCGCCGATAGGTTCCCGGTGGACTCGGGAGAGCTTCCAGGAGACTCGATCCTCCAAAACTCCGGGATCGTTCGAATTTCCAGCAACATGGAGAGCAGGCGCCTCGCCCTCTATCGCGCCATACGTTCCGCGCGCTCGATGGTCATCGTGGAGCGCAAGATGTTCGGGGCGGATGGCGAGGAGATGAGACCCAGTGCGCTCTTCGAGGAGATCGCGGACTGCTACTGCGAAGATCCCTCGGATCTGGAGGCCTACGACAAATCCACGTTGCTCCCCAGGGAGCTGATGGGTGAGGTGTCGGCCTGGGACGGTCGCCCGATTGTGGTGGAGCTCGGCGAGGGGGATCTTTCGACTATCGCTAGGATGCCCGCCGCAGGTTTGCCGCGCCCGGCGGTGATTGGCAGGGTGGTCCCGAAGGGTCCTGAGGATCTCGATCACTCCGAGCGCATGGCACTCGTCGACTGCGTCTCTAGAGCAAGCGGCGGCGACCGCATCTACTCGCCCACCTTCGTGGAGGCCTACATGTCATGCCCCTATAGGTGGTTCGTGGAAAAGATGCTGAGGCCCGAACCGCTGGACGTAACCTTTGACAACAGGATGGCTGGCACCCTCGTGCACGAGCTGCTGTACAGGTACTACATGCACATCTCAGAGGGGGAGCGAGCACCTAGGAGGGTCACCACGGGCGATCTGGAGGACATGGGGGAGATACTCGATAGTCTTGCGAGCGAGTACGTGGGAGAGATGGAACGCAACCCGAGTAGCCCGTTTTGTGCGATGACGCCCACCCAACGCATGAAGATCGGCACCTGGACGCGGTGGGCAAGGCGCGTTCTGGAGGCGGACATGTCCATCTCAACCGAGTTTGTGCCCAGCCGATTTGAGCTGTCCTTCGGGCTGGGAGATAAGAGCTCTGACGACTCCTGTTCAACTGGGGAGGGACCATTTGAGTATGCGGGCAGGGTCTTTCGCGGGAAGATTGACCGCCTGGACGTAGATTCGCATGGCCGTGCCGTGATCCATGACTATAAGTCGTCGATCGACGAGAGGGGCTTTGTCGCCCCGGAGCAGGAGACGACGGAGGTGGGCTCGAGATGGCGCCCCGATAAGGTGCAGGCCTTGATCTACGCCTCTGCGGCGCAAAGCCGTCTTGGGCTTGAGGTGGCGGGTGTGGTCTACCGGTCCTACAGGAAGGTGGAATCCATGGAGGGCGTATGCGATGGCACCGTCATAGGGCCCGAGAGCTTCCTTTGCAGCAAGGGAATGGTAGGTCTTTCCCACGATGGGTTCGCCGGACTCTTGTCCGATACCGAGGCCTGCGTGGCCGAGGCGCTCGATGCGATGGAGGCGGGGGAGTTTCCGAGATCGCCGCACTCAGCAAACTCGTGTAGGTACTGCCCAGTGGCCGCATCGTGCGGGAGCGTGATCGCATGACGTTCGGAACCGCGGCGCTCAAGAAGCTCTCTCGAAGAGGTGTATCAGATGGCTTCTAGCTTCACTGAATCGCAGCGCAGGTGCATAGAGTCGCTCGACACGAACCTCGTCATCTCGGCAGGCGCGGGTACCGGCAAGACCTTCACCCTTACGCAGAAGATCTCCTGGATGCTCGAGAACCACGTGATCGGCTCGATAGACGAGGTACTTGCGATCACCTTCACCAAGAAGGCCGCATCCGAAATCAAGACCAGGGTGCGCTCGATGCTTCGGTCCAAGGGGATGCGTGACCAGGCGGTTCTCGTGGATGGGGCCTGGATCTCCACGATTCACTCGATGTGCTCGCGCATCTTAAAAGAGCATGCGCTCGAGTTTGGCATAGACCCGGTGTTCGAGGATATGAGCGACCTCGAGAGAGACGAGCTCCTCGACATGTGCATAGAGGAGACGGTTGCGGGCAGATCTGCGCAGCCGGGGAGTGACGGGATCGACGAGCTCTCGGCCGTGCTCGATCCGGACGAGATCAAAGGGTGCATACGCTCTCTGATAGATATGTCGGTGCTCTCTGAGCTGGGGTTCTCCTCGGTGGAGATGGGTCCCGCTGCGCATTCGCCCAAGACCATGGCGATGGGCCTTGTGGATCGTCTAAAGAGAAGCATCTCGGAGCTCGAGGAGCTGCATCGCGAACGCGAGGCTAGCAAGAGGCCGAGCGATGCGTACGTGAAGGCTTTGACCGGCGCCATCTCGGCTCGCACAGCGATGATCGATGCGCTCGAAAGGGCCATCTCCGGCGAGGATGCGCACCAGGATGTTTGCAAGGTCATAGCGAGCTTCGGAAAGAGCGTCTCCAAGAAGCTCCACCATTCATATGCCGTTGAGAACGCTGTCATAGGCGAGGACGCACAGTGGGTGTCCGGGTGCTGCGTCGAGCTTCTGGGGGGCATCGAGCAGGCGATCCTCGAGCGTTTAGTCAACGTGGCCTCGGCTGTCTCCGACATGTTCGACGCCGAGAAGGCCAGGCTTGGCAAGCTAGACAACAACGATCTACTCATCCTGGCTCTCAGGTGCCTGGATGAGCATCCAGAGGTATCGCGAGCGTACAGGGAGAGGTTCTCCTTGATCTTGGTGGACGAGTTCCAGGATACGTCCAGTATGCAGATCAAGATCATCGACAGGCTCTTTGCGAGTGAGCGTGCGCAGCTGTGCACTGTGGGTGATGCGCAGCAGTCGATCTATCGCTTCAGGGGCGCGGATGTCAACGTCTACGAGAGGTTTATAGGCGATTCCGGAGCAGAGCCCGTGGAGCTTGAGGTCAACTTCAGGTCGCATCCCGACATACTCGCCTTCTCCAACTCGATCTTCGGGCAGGACGGGGTGTTTGACAGACGCTTCCTCAGGCTCGTCGCCGGTAAGAGCTGGGAGTCTGGGGAGGTCTACAGTTGCCCGAGGGTCAACCTGATACTCACCACCCGTGCCACCACAAACGGTGCCAAGGTCGATGATGCTAGGCGCTTCGGGGCGGCCGAGATCGCCGAGAGACTCGCCAGGATGCGTGAGGGAGGAGCCAGACCAGAGGAGATGGTGGTGTTGCTCGGCAGGATGAGCAACGCCGCGGTCTATACCGATGCTCTGAAGGCACGTGGATTCGATGTGGTTATAGCCGGCGGATCCGGCTTCTGGGAGACCCCGGAGAGCGCGATGGTTGGGGATATGCTGGCCGTCCTGGCTAACCCTCTCGACGACGCAGCGCTCTTCGGGCTGATGTCCTCGGGGCTTTTGCCCATCGGTGACGACTGCCTCCTACGCGTCCTTAAAGCTGGTCTTTCCGTCAAGGGGAGGAGCAGGGTATCGGCGGGCGTCTCGGAGCTGGCTCGCAGGTTCGAGGAGGGCGAGGACGATCCTGAATCGCCCCTGGGTCTTCTTTGCAAGCTGATCCGCGACGCCCGTAAGATGATGGGTCATGCACGGGTCTCCGAGATCCTAGAATGGATCGTCACCGACTCCGGCCACCTCGCCCACCTGCAGGAGCAGGGCGCCCAGGGAAGCGCGTCGGCGGCCAACATCCTCAAGGCGATCAGGTTCGTCGAGGATCAGGAAGACAGGGGCGAAAGGGGTGCGGTGGAGCTGTCGCGGACCTACGCCAAGCAGAGGGAGGCCAACGTCAAGTCGGGTCCCGGGACGCTGATAAATGGCGAGGGCAGCGCGGTCCGCATCATGACGATCCATGCGTCGAAGGGCCTGGAGTTTCCGATAGTGGCCCTGGCCGATTTCGAAATGTCTTCCGGCGGCGGGTCTAAGAGAATCACAGCTCAGATGCTCGATGGCAGGAGCTACGCGAAGGTGGCGTGCCCCAATGAGATTGATGGGCTGGATCTGAGTGTTCTCAAGGAACTGTCCAACGTCCGTACTGACGCCGATACCATCCCGAATCCAGCGACAGAGCTTGCCGAAGCGAGCAGCTACTCCAACTACGCTCGGGCCCTGCTCAACTTCGAGAGGGGCGAGGAGTTCGCGGAGGCCAGGCGCAAGCTCTACGTCGGTATCACCAGGGCCTCCCAGGCTCTCATCGTGCTTATCGACGCCAAGAAGAGCAACTCCAAGAACGCTTCGCCGGGCAAGCGGATAAAGGCTGCCAGGAACACGCTGGCGCGCGACATATGCACCGCCCTCTTTGATGCGGGGGTAGAGTGCGACGGCACGTCGGATGTCTTCTTTCCCGAGGAGGATGTTGAGTTCGACTACGGCGGGAGCATCCCAGGTGTTCTGAACGTGGTTGATCTGATCGTGGACGAGTCCGGGAAGGTGCAGGTGCAGGACAGACCCGGTTACGAGCCGTCGGCACCGGACGATCCGCCGGATTCCGTGGCGGTGCCCGAGTATCGAGGGAGGCGGGGCATCGATATGTTCTTTGCTGCCCCAGCAGAGACGCGCGGCATGTTTTCGTACAGCTCAATCTCGGAGTTCTGGCATGGCGAGGGAGGAGTTTCCGACAGCGAGTCCCCCTCGACAGAGGCCTCTACGGTCACGATGCACGATGGTGGCGCCGTCTCGTCTGACGGCTCGGTACGCGATGTTGACGGTGACTCGGCTACCGATGTAGGAAGCGCGTTTCACGCTATAGCTGAGTTTATGGTGACGACCGGTCTTCTCGGCCGGGGCGAGGTGAGTCCTCCCAGTAGGGAGCGTGTGGAAGCCATCGCCCGTTTCTACAACGTGACCAGCACCGATCGACTCGAGAGGGCTGTGTCCGCATGGGTCACAAGCGATGTGGCCACTCGCGCTGCGTCCTACCCGAACATAGGGGCCGAGGTGCCGTTCTGTATCGAGTTTCCATCTGGGGCCGACGGCGACGGACCGGCGCTTCTCAATGGGGAACTCGATCTGCTGTGCACCGACTCGAGTGGCGAGTGCGCCTTCGTGGTCGACTACAAGACCGGCGGCACCGTGCGCGAGACTCCAGAGGCGCTGCGCGACAAGCACATGTTGCAATCGATGTGCTATGCATACGCACTCCTGAGAAACGGTGTACGCGAGATCGACATGGTCTTCGTGCGGGTCGAGCAGATAGAGAAGAACGGGCAGCCGCAGACCGTTTGGTACCGATACACCTCTGACGATCTCGATCGCATCGAGGGTTGCATCGCCGAGGTGCTGACTGCGTCGTACGGCACATCTCACGAGGGTGGGACTGGACGCGAGTAACACCATCGTGCATCTACCCTGATGTTAGAATCCAATCGAAGTACAGGGATCCGGGGCGACCTACGACGCGCCGGAAAACCAAGGCAGGTGCATGAATCACATGAGCGGAATCATCGATCAGATCGACGAGATCTACAGTAAGGGAACGCATGCCGACGTAGAGCGCTTCATGCTGGATACTCGCAACAGGATCCTAGCCGAGGTGGGTTCGTCAGTATCTTGTCCGAAAGACCTGGAGTCGGCGGAGTCCGTGTCGTGCCTCAGTGAGGCGACGCGTGACGAGATGGGCGATCTCGTCGTCGTCTGCAACGAGCTGGGCACGCTCTACCGCGAGGCCAGCAGGTTTGAGGACTCGGTTACCAACTTCGAGTTGGCACTCCAGACGCTCGAGAAGCTCGTCGGTACCAGGCATAACCCCCAGTGTGCGGTGATCATGGTCAATGTCGCCGGAACCTACAGATATATGGGGAACTTTCATAAGGCTGTAGAGAACTACGCGGAGGCGGCCGAGATCATGATGTCCCTAAATATGGGGGGCACCTACGAGTTCGCCAGCATGCTCAACAACATGGCGCTCTGCTTCGAGGACATGGGGGATGTCGAGCATGCGATGGACAGCGCCACGGAGGCTTACAAGATCATCGCCAAGCTCGCCCCGGGAAGCTCTGAGGAGGCCATATCGCTCACGAACCTCGCCTCACTAGCGATGAGGGCCGGAGACGACTCCAAGACCGCCGAACTCATCGATAAGTCGATCGAGCTGTTCGAGGCGCTGGACTCGCCCTCAATGCACTACGCCGCTGCGGTCAACATGGCCGCCGTGATAGCGTTTCGCCGCGGTGCGTTTGAGGAGGCACTGGCTGGCTTCGAGCGCTCCGCAGAACTCACTCTTTCGATCTTTGGAGAGAACAAGGACTACGCCTCGGCGCTCGCCAACCAGGCCGCCGTCCTCGAGAAGCTGGGCCGTGCTGAGGAGGCTGCGCAGACCTTGGCACGTGCAGAGGAGATCAGGGGGTCGCTGGGATGAGTGCCCCCGGCGCCGGGGTGAGACCCGAGGGCTTCAGGGGAGCCTTAGAGTTGAGCCGGGAGTTCTTTGACGAGGTGGCCCTACCATCGCTGCGCGAGGCTTTTCCGGAGGCCTCGGAGCGCATGGCGGCTGGGCTGGTCGGCAACGGCTCGGAGTGCATGGGTTTTGACGACGGACTCTCCTGCGACCACGACTGGGGGGTCGAGTTCTTCCTATGGCTTACCGACGACGATTTCGCATCCATCGGGGGCGATGTCGCCAAGTGGAAGGCCGAGCTCTGGAAGACCCACCCCGAGCAGCCGTTCAGGCAGCTCAGCGACTATGGGGTGCAGACCACGGTTATGACGACCTCGATGTTCTACACCTCGCTCATAGGCTTTCCCCATGGACCCTCGACGGTGCTTGAGTGGAGGAGGGTCCCGGAGTCCAACCTCGCGCTGGCGGTCAATGGTGAGGTCTTCCGCGATCCGGTGGGCGAGTTCACCTCCGTGCGCAACCGCCTGCTTGGTTACTACCCCGAGCAGCTCCGTCTCAAGAAGATCGCTGCCAGATGTTTGGCGATCGCTCAGACGGGCCAGTACAACTTCCTGCGCATCGCCCAGCGCGGCGATGTGGTGGCAAAGGAGATAACCCTCGCCAAGTTCACCGAGGACGTCATCTCGATGGTCTTCATGCTCAACCGCCGCTTCACCCCCTACTACAAGTGGGCTTTCCGTGCGATGTGCGAGCTTCCCGTGCTTGCGTCCGAGGTGGCCCCGCTCCTGGAGATGCTCTACGACGGAGGCTCCGTCGACGGCGAGCTCGACCCGGGCAACGTGATCGTCTGCGAGATCACCGACGATGACAGGCGCCGCGCGGTGATAGTCGAGAGGATCTGCGAACTCATCATAGGGGAGCTGAAGCGCCAGGATTTGTCCAACTCCAAGTCGACCTTCCTCGTTCAGCACGGCGAGGAGATTCAGAGAATGGTGACCGACGAGAACCTATCAAGGCTCCCCACACAGTACGAGTAGGGTCAGGCAGGGTCTATGTGCCTAGGACATACAGGAGATGATCCCAATGTCGGAGAAGTACACGGACGAGATCGTCCGCATCGAGTTCGATCTGTTCGACAAGGTCAACAATCAGGGCGGGCGGGCCTCCTGTCAGGATGATTTTGCGACCTTCGAGATAATGAGGGGAGCTCAGTTCGACGCCTGGAACGAGAAGATGCGCGAGAGCTACCTCGACGATCTCAAGACCACGATGGCGAATGATCGCAATCTGGTGCTGGAGAAGTACGCCTACATGACCGGCTACTCCTATATGGGCGAGTCGGAGACTCTCGAGGAGAAGAAGCGTCTGGTTGAGGAGATCATGTCGATCATGGGCGAGTGGACCGTGGCGATGCGGGAGAAGTACCCCAACGTCACGAGGCATTCCAGGCCTATGTCCGGAGAGGCGGGCGGGCTCTATCCGCTCGACTCCTATCTGATGTGCGAGCTGTACACCTACTCTGCCAGGACTCTAGGGCTGTTTCGGGATTATCTCGACGAACTCTCCGCCCAAGGCAGGAGCCTACCTCTGATGATCATGGACAACACCGTGAGAAGGTATGGCTACAAGGATATGGACGACGCCGAGAGCCGCATGGCCGGCTAGTCGACGGTCCCGTACACACCGCCCCACCCGTGGCCGGTGATTGAGGAGTTCATCTGATCGCATAGCGCCTGCCTGCTATAGGTTCCGGGCGGGACGAGCGTGCATATCTCGATGAGGTCGGGATGCAGGTCGTAGATCTCCGCGTGGAGCACTAACTCCATCGAAGTGACGGTCTTCCTGTTCCTGAACAGCTCGTCCACGAGCGCCTGGAGCGCTCCGTAGTGTTCGCTTCTCTTCATGCGATCGGCCTTTCGCGATCCTTTCCGCCGGCGGTGCGGGGTCCGTTTGGCATCGGCCGGGCGGCATCATGGTGCCAAACCGGCGCCGATGCACGATAATCTAGCGCAGGCGGGGTCGGCTGTCGAGAACGTCCCGGCCACTGCGTGGCGTGGGATGGAGTAATCTGGCCCGACGCCAGAGACGATCGAATCAGACTTGAAGGGAAATCGCCTAATGACATTGTCCGAGAAGGATGTCCGCGACATCGCCACATACACTCGGATAGGCTTGAGCGATGACGAGCTTCCGCAGATGACACGGGACCTCAACGACATCATCGCCAGCCTGGCACCGATTACCGAGTACGACCTGGAGGGCGTTGAGCCCACCTTCCACCCGATCGCGGGGCTCGTCAACGTCATGCGCGAGGATGTCGTAGGCGTGAGCCTGACGCAGGAGGAGGCGCTGGCGAACTCTACGTCTACAGAGGATGGATCCTTCAGGATTCCGACCATATTGGGCGGGGGCGATAACTGATGGGAATCAAGATTGGCAACATGACGGCCTCCGATATCACATCCGGCATCGCCTCCGGAAAATTCTCGGCAACTGAGATGGCTCAGGGAGCGCTGGAGGCGATAGAGGCACTTGATGGCAAGATACACGCCTTTTTGGAGGTGACTCCCGAGCTGGCGCTCGAGGCGGCGGCCAGCATAGACAGGAAGGTCGCTGCGGGCGAGGAGTTGCCAATTTTGGCCGGAGTCCCAACCGCCTTCAAAGACAACATGAACCAGGTCGGTACCAAGACGACCTGCGCCTCCAAGATGCTAGAGACCTACCAGTCGGCCTACACAGCTACTTGTGTGCAGAGGATGCTCGACGCTGGGGTGATTCCGCTTGGCAAGCTCAACATGGACGAATTCGCGTTCGGCTCCTCCACAGAGACCTCCTACTTCGGGCCCACCCGCAACCCATGGGATCTCGAGAGGGTTCCCGGAGGGTCGTCCGGAGGCTCCGCGGCTGCGGTGGCGGCAGGAATGGCCACGATAACCCTCGGCAGCGACACCGGCGGCTCGATCAGGCAGCCCGCCTCGTTCTGCGGGGTGGTAGGCCTTAAGCCCACCTATGGAGTGGTCTCCCGTTATGGTGTGGTGGCCTTCGGCTCATCGCTCGACCAGGTGGGTCCCTTCAGCAAGACCGTCGCCGATGCGGCTCTGGCTCTTAATGCCCTGTCTGGGCGCGACCCGCTCGACTGTACCTCCCAGGACGTGAAGACCGACTTCACCGCCAACCTCGACCAGGGCGTAGAAGATCTGCCGATCGGCATCGTCCCGGAGTTCATGGAGGCCGAGGGTCTTTCGGGGGAGGTCAGGCGCGCCGTCGAGGGTGCGATCTCGAAGCTCTCCGACATGGGTGCAAAGATCGTCGAGGTGAGCTTGCCCAACGCCGGCGCCGCCATGAGCGCCTACTACGTGATTGGCCCCTGCGAGGCTTTCTCCAACCTCAGCAGGTTCGATTCCGTGCGCTACGGCAATCGCGTCGAGGGGGTCTCGGAGCTCGGCGAGCAGTACGAACTCAGCCGCGCCGACGGCTTCGGCATGGAGGCCAAGCGCAGGATCATGCTCGGGAGCTATCTGCTCTCCTCCGGGGTCTACAACACCTACTACTATCCCGCGCAGCAGGTGCGCACGCTTATCACCCAGGATTACCAGCGCGCCTACGAGAAGGTCGCCGCGATCGTGATGCCCTGCTCGCCGCGCACCGCCTTCAAATTCGGGGAGATTGCCGACCCCACCTCGATGTACCTCTCCGACATGTTCACCATCTCGCTAAATATCGCCGGAAACGGTGGCATGAGTGTCCCGGTTGGCATGGGTGACGAGAGCGGGCTTCCGGTTGGGGTTCAGATCGTGGGTCCGCAGTTTAGAGACGAGAACATTCTCAGGGTGGCCGTGGCCCTCGAGAGGTGCTGCGAGATCGATAGGCTCGCACCCATCGGTGCGGCGCTCTGCGACGAGGGGAGGCTGCAATGAGAGAGCTCTCCGACGTCCTGAGGGACTGGGAGGCCGTTATAGGCCTCGAGATACACACCGAGCTCACTACGCTTACGACCAAGATGTTCTGCGCGTGCCCGATCGAGTACGGCGATGAGCCTAATACCCACACCTGTCCGGTATGCCTGGGGCTTCCGGGCGCGCTCCCCGTGCCCAACAAGGCGGCTATCGAGTCTATCGTGTTGGCAGGACTTGCCACCAACTGTGACATCGAGCGCAGATCCATGTTCTACCGCAAGAACTACTTCTATCCCGACATGGCCAAGAACTTCCAGACTACGCAGGGCCCGGTCGCCTTTTGCATGAGGGGTCATTTGGAGCTGGAGGTCGAGGGTCGTGCCGCAGCCGAGCGTCCGGGACTCGACGAGATGAATGTCGGCGAGGAGCGTGACAACATCACCCGCACCGACTACGGGTATTTGGCCAAGGTGGGCATCACGCGCATCCACA
>CAYRYP010000023.1:18308-20031 GCA_964428485.1 uncultured Coriobacteriaceae bacterium | reverse complement strand
TTGATGACGGCGAGGTGATCCGTTGCGGATGGCTCAAGCATATCTTCACCTTTCGTAGGTTAACCCGGCTGACGAAAATGTCATGCACTCGCTATAGCAAAGCGTGCTCATCCTTTTCAACCGGCATGATTGGATAGATTTTACATCAATACGCATGCATATGCAGTGCGCTTACACCTGGTTTCAAGACCCTCGCGCGATTTATTCCGTAGAGGGTCCCGCAGCTCGAGCAAGCGCCTCGGGTATGGCCTCGATCACATCCTCGGCCATCACAGATGCCGTCCCAAGCGACTCCTCCGCACACACCCCGGCCAGACTGTGGACGTGGACTCCCAGGGCCGCAGCCTCGAACGCATCGAGCCTCTGTGCCACAAGCGACCCTATCATCCCCGCCAACACGTCTCCTGTGCCTGCCTTGGCGAGTGCAGGCGTGCCGTTAGCTGATTCCAGCGTCCTGGCCTGGGAGACCACGAGCGTGGTAGGTCCCTTGGCCACGACGACAGCGCCCGTAAAACCGCTCACCAACACGGCGTCGATCTCCTTGGTGTCCGCTCCGACGATATTGGGAACGTCCTGCGCACCCGCCGCCCTGCACGCGCCGGCCAGCCTCGCGAGCTCGCCCTCGTGCGGGGTCAGCACCGTCTGGAGCTTTCTCCCCGAACGCTCCGCAAGCTCCTCGACAAGCCCGATCTGAGCCGCGCCGTCGGGCCTGCTAAAGATCCCCGAGATCGCGTTGAGCGCGTCGGCATCGAGCACCAAGGGTGCCTCGATCTCAGTCAGAAGCCTCGAGATGGTGTGCGTCACTGCAGGGGACGATCCCATGCCGGGGCCGGCGACCACCGCGTCCAGGTGCCGAAGTGATGCGAGCGCGTCCATGACTCCATCGGGCTCGACGTAGCCAGCATACGGGGAGTGCTGATCGACTCCGGTGCCGACGGCCACCACAGGGATCGAGAGGACATGGGATCTGGCGGTCTGCTCCATCTGAGCTGGTACCACCAGCGTGGTGTAACCGGCCCCCGTCCTACTCGCGGCGCGGGCCGCCATAATTGGGGCCCCTGTGTAGCGGGCCGATCCCCCAACCACAGCAACCGAGCCCCTTGTGTACTTGTTGGAGTCGGCATCAATTTGCGGAACGATCGAGGCGTACCTCGCGTCGTCCCACATCACTTTGAAGAACATCATCGTCATGTTCTCGGGGTTCTTCATCAAACGCCTCCGATCAGATTCCCCGCCACGACGGGCGACTGACAACCCTTACGTTAATGTAGGAGATCTCCCCGGCATGCTCCTCGAGAATCGCCTTCGCTACCCTAATCTTGCTCTGCATGTCGTCCGAGGACCCAAAAGCTATCTCCACCCCGCTGGTAAGCATCACGCTGGTCGTGTTGTCCGTTCCAGCGGTGATCGAGGAGATCTGCTCCCTGAACTCCTCGTCCGACTCGGTGAGTATGCTAAGCGCGTTGAGAACCCCTTCGTCTGTCTCCTGCTCGCCGGCCACGGGAGTCACCCCAGTGGCGACACCGGAGACGAACGGGACTGTCGAGAGCTCCGCGACGGTCATGTACACGTCACTGCACACGCTGGGCTCTTCGCTGCTGGAATCGTCATCGGTGGTGTCGGAGTCGTCGTCCGCGGTGTCGTCGGTGGACTCGCCGTCGTCGGTTGTCGTCTCCCCGCCGTCATCGGTGACGGTTTCCTCGTCTGTGGTGTCCTCAGTGGT
>CAYRYP010000023.1:0-18208 GCA_964428485.1 uncultured Coriobacteriaceae bacterium | reverse complement strand
GAGATGAGCCAGTACTGCGTCGCGCCAATGGAGGTGGATGGGTCGATCTGGACCAGCGCGCACGGGGTGTTCTCCTCGATCTTGAGGATAAGTGTGTGCGGGAAGCTCCGCTCGACGCTGACGGATTTGACCCACGGGTTCGAGGAGATGCGCGACGCCACAGCGCCGGTATCGACGTTGAGCAGGTTGGTGCCCTCCGAGACATCCGCCATCTCGGTGAGCACCTCCCCGGAGATGCGCGACGTGCCCTCGACCTCAATCGTCTCTATAAGAAACACATCCATGTTGACGAGCACGATGTAGGCAATACCCAGCGCCGCCGCCAGGGAGACGACGATCGCGACCACTCTCTTGACGATGCTCGGGGGGCGGCGACGACCCGATCCCCTGCGGCTCCTCCTGTCACCATCTGGCATCTGCTGCACCGGAGAACGCCGCGATCTGCTCTGCTGGGAACGCGTCCTGCCGGAGGCCGCAGACGACCTGCCCTGCGGTCTTCTCCCACCCGAGCTCGAAGACGACCTCGCCTGGCGCGACTGCCTAGACGCGCGCGACGGCGATGCGCTAGCGCGTCTCGAAGCCGAGGAACTTGATCTCTGGTTGGAGTTGGATGCCATATAGCTCACTGACCCTACTGCGTATCGTCGTGATCAGCGCGAGGACGTCATCCGCCGTCGCGTTGTCAACGTTGACTATGAAGTTAGCGTGCACCTCGGAGACCTGCGCTCCGCCGATGCGGTAGCCCTTGAACCCCGCCTCTTCGATGAGCTTTCCCGCCGGGATGCCGGGCTGGTTGCGGAAGATGCTGCCCGCGTTGGGATAGCCCCTGGGTTGGGTGCGCTTGCGCCTTCTGAGGCTGCCCTCCATCTTGGCCTGCATGAAGCTCTTGGACTCCTCGTGGATAGCGACCTCAGCCTCGAGGATCACCTCTCCTTTGGGAATGCCAGAGTAACGGTAGATCCAGGGTAGATCCTCGGCGCGGTAGCGGTGCAGACCCTCCCCGGGCCGGTAGACCACAACAGATCTCACAACCTGCCCGATTGTAGCCTCGCGCACCCCTGCGTTCATGAACACCGCACCGCCGAAAGAGCCCGGTATGCCCACGGCGAACTCGAAGCCGGAGTAGCCCATCTTGAAGGCCTCCTGCACGAGGCGCCCGAGGGACATCCCGGCCCCGCAGACCATGGTGTGCGGTTCCTCCACCCTAAATGATCTGAAATCGCGCCCGAGCGAGAGGATAACGCCGTCGTAACCTCTGTCGGCGACGAGGAGGTTTGACCCCTTGCCGACCACCGTCCACGGCGACTCGCACTCCACCGCAATCTCGATGGCGCGGGAGAGATCGTCCACGGAGTCGCAGATAACGAAGGCCGTAGCCGGACCACCAATGTGAAAGGTGGTATGCCTGGCCATGATCTCGTGGCCGCTCACAGTGCCAACGCCGCTCTCCATCAGGCGCAGATAAGCGTCGAATGCCGACATCCTATCCCTCCCGCTGCTCAAGCTGCTCGAGCACGAGCGGCCCTAACGCCGTCACGTCGCCGGCACCCATCGTGATGAACAGATCGCCCTCACAAAGCCAGTCGGAGACAAATGGAACCACGTCGGGTCTGCGCTCGATCCAACCGACATCTTTCTTGGGATCATGCGCCAGGATGGCGTCGACTACGGTCTTTCCGGTGACGCCCGGTATGGGCGCCTCGCCAGCCGAGTAGACGTCTAAGACTGTCACGCGGTCGGCCCTGTCGAAGGCGCTGCCGAACTCGCTGGCGAGCGCCTTGGTGCGCGAGTACCTGTGCGGCTGAAACACCACGTGGATCCTGGCAAAGCCCATCCCGGCGGCCGCCTCGAGGGTGGCAGCGATCTCGGTGGGATGGTGGCCATAGTCGTCCACCACCGTGACACCCGCGGCCTTCCCGATCAGATCAAACCTGCGCTTGACGCCGCCGAATGCTTCCACAGCCGAGACAGCCTCGTCAAGCCCGTACCCTATGCGACAGAGCACAGCGACCACCGCCGTGGCATTGAGCATGTTGTGAACCCCCGGGTTGTGCGCAAGCACAGCGCTTGCCGTTGCTCCCCCGGGCGCGGTGATGGAGAAACCACCGTCGTCATGCGGCTCCACTCTCCAGTCGCATTCCTCGGAGAGCCCGTAGGTCACGACATCGGCGCCCGTGGCCGAGCGCATCAGCTCCACCACATCATCGAAATCGCCGCAACAGACGACACACCCGTCGTCTGGGACCCTGGAGACAAAATCTGAGAATGCCTCGTGGATCTCCTCGATACCCGAGTAGTGGTCTAAGTGATCGGCTTCGATATTGGTGACGACAGCAATGTAGGGGTTGAGGTAGACAAACGAGCCGTCCGACTCATCGGCCTCCACGGCGCAGTAGTCGCCGCCGCCGTGGCGTGCGTTGGAGTCGAACCGGCCGATGATCCCTCCCACGAGAAACGCCGGATCGGCTCCCAGCTCCACCAGCGCACTCGCAAGCATGGACGACGTAGTGGTCTTGCCATGCGTGCCGGCGACGGCAATCACCTTGTAGCCAGACCCGACGTAGGCGAGCATCCTTGCGCGGGGCCAGATCTCCAGCCCCAACTCCCTAGCACGCTCCAACTCCGGGTTGGTATCCGGGATCGCGCTGGAGGCGACGACTATGTCTGGATCGGATCTGTCGATGTTGGATGCATCGTGGCCCACCGAGACCTCTATCCCCTGCTCGCGCAGGATGCGAGAATACCTCGAGTCCTTCAGATCGGATCCCGTGACGTGAATCCCGAGGCTGGTCGCCACTGAGGCGATCCCGCTCATACCCACGCCGCCCACGCCTATGAAATGGACGCGCTTTATGTTTCTTCCGGCATCGCCGGTGACCTGCTTAGTCATCGAGTTCTCCGTTTCCGACCCTGCCCTCGGCAGCGGCCACGGCCAGGGAGGCAACTCTGCTGGCCGCGTCTATTCTGCCCATCGATTTGGCGAGCTCTCTCATGCGCCCCAATCCCTCATTGTCCCCGAGCAGCCCGAAAAGCTGGTCTGCGAATCCGGAGCCCTCGACCTCGGAGTCGGGACACATCAGCGCGGCACCCGCCTCGACAAGAGCGCTGGCGTTCTTGGTCTGATGATCGTCGGTCGCATGCGGGTAGGGGACGAGTAGTGCGGCCACCCCGACGGCGGTAATCTCGGCTAAAGTCGTGGCGCCGGATCGCGAGACCACCATATCACTCGCAGCCAGGGCCGAGTCCATGTGCTCGAAGTACCCTGTGAGCATGTAGCGGCATCCTGGCTCTTCCCAGCCTGTATCAGTGGAAAATCCCGGCCCAGAAAGCGCTATGCCCTTGGCGGACAGAGCCTCTCTCACCGTGTCATACTCCTTGGGGCCGGTCACGTGGATCACATGTAGGTCCGCTATCTCCATGAGACGCGGAGCGAGAGCGGTTATCGCCGTATTTATATGGCGCGCACCCAGCGAGCCGCCGAACACGAGGAGGAGCCTGTCGTTGAGAGGGATTCCGAGAATCCTCCTTCCCTCCTCCCTGTTGGCACTCAGCATCTCGGGACGCACGGGGTTTCCGGTGAGCACCACCGGGCAGGTGGCCTTGAGCGCCGATCTGGCGGCCTCGTAGGTGATGGCTATCGCGGAGGCGTGCGGAGCTAGGTACTTGTTGGCCATGCCACACGCCGAGTTCTGCTCGTGGAGCACCAGCGGAACGTGCAGGTCGCTAGCGGCCTTTCCCACCGGAATCGAGACATATCCCCCGAACCCGACGACCCCGTCAATAGACATCTCCCGAAGCCACCTCTTGGCTTGAGACGCCCCGCGGAGCGCCTTGAGGCCGGATTTGAGCAGCGTCATCGGCTTGGTCCTGTTGAACCCCGAAACATCGAAAGCTTCGAACGCGAAGCCCGCCTGGGGCACGAGCCTTGACTCCAGGCCGTTCGGGGTACCCGCGAAGAATACCTCATGACCCATCGACTCCAGCTCTCGCCCCACGGCTATCGCGGGGTATATGTGACCGGCGGTTCCCCCTCCGGATATAGCGAATCTCAAAGCAAATCTCCAATCAGACTTGGATCGGTGCGTCTGCCCGCATGGGCGGCGCGCTTTGCCAAACTATTATTGTAATGTCATGTACTCGGGCCAAGCAGACGGATGGGGCTATACCTTACCTCAACCTGGATCTCGGCCCTTCTACAGCACGCGTCCTCGACGAAGAGGCCCCGCCAGAGAAAGACCTTATCTGCCCACGCCTGCGCTCATGCTCGTCCGCCGCGTTCTGGAACGAGACGGCCAAAACGAAGCCCACCATGATCATCGTGGCGATGAGCGAGGTCCCACCGTAACTGATGAAGGGAAGTGGCTTTCCTGTAACGGGGAGAACCCCGGTGACGCAGGCGATGTTTAGGAAGGCCTGGAAGACGATCGTGGCGGACATCGAGTTGGCTATGATCATCCCGAACATGTCCGACGAGGTCCTTCCTATCCTAAACGCCGAGAAGATGAAGGCTAGGAAGAGTCCTATTACGGCAACGGCCCCCACAAGGCCTAGCTCCTCACCGATGATCGCGAAGATGAAGTCGTTGTAAGCGTAGGTGAGGTAGAGGTATTTCTGGGTGGAGTTGCCGAGCCCGACGCCAAAAACCCCGCCCTCGGCGAAGGCGTAGAACGAATTGATTATCTGGTAGCCGCTGTCCAGAGGGTCGGCCCAGGGGTTCAGCCAGGCGACCAGCCTAGAGGATCTAAACCCCACGAACACGACCGCCAAAACCGCCAAAACCGCCACCGCGATTATGACTCCAATGATGAGCTTGCGAGAGATTTCGCCGAACCACAAAACTACGATCACCCCCACCATCAGGATGAGCGTGGTACCCAAATCGGGCTGGACGATGATGAGTATGGCCGGGCACATGACCGCGACGAGCATGTTGACGAGGAATCTCCTGAAGCTGCCGCCATCTCCTTCGCGGTACTGCACTATCAGATGAGCACACAGAAGGAGTACGGCGATCTTGGAGAACTCCGAAGGCTGAAAGCCGAACGAACCGATGTAGATCCACCTCTGAGCGCCGAGGCCCACAGAGCCGAAGATGACCGTCGCAAAGAGCAGCAAGACAGAGATCAACCAAATCCCCCACAGGAGGTTGGATCTCCATATCCGAAACGGGATCAACGCCACGATGATGCAGATCACGATGGCACCCACCATCATGCCCGCCTGCCGCTTGAGGAAGTACCCAGCGTCGCCGAACTCGGAGTAGGCCTCAACCGAGGATGCGGAGTAAACCATCACCAGTCCCAACGCGAGGAGCACCACGACGCACCCGATAAGCATGAGTCTGGGTATCATCACGGAAGCGGATGTACGCCTGCTCTCTCGAGACTCCCGGTCCCCGTCCCGCCTCATCTGGGAATCACCCCAGCCACTCCGGCGCCATTGACTTCCCCGCGCGCCGACAGGTCCGCCACCATCTGCTTGAAGGCAGCACCGCGCTCCTCATAGGAGCCGAACTCATCGTAGGAAGAGCATGCCGGAGAGAGCAGCACCACGTCGCCGGGCTCGGCGCAACCCACTGCGGCCACAAAGGCGTCCGACATGTGGTTGGTGCGAAGAACCCTGGTTCGTATGCCGTTGTCGGATGCGACGGCATCCTCGAAGGCAGAGAAGAACCTATCCGCAGCCTCGCCGAAGCAGACCACGGCGCTGCACGAGCGCATGCAGTCGGAGACCAGCTCGCAAAGTTCCGTCCCCTTGTCGTACCCGCCCAGCATCATGACCACGCGGGTGTTTGGGAAGGCCGTTAACGCCTTGCGGGCCGCATCGGTGTTGGTGGCCTTGGAGTCGTTGCAGAAGCGGATGCCACCCACCTCGCCGGCCGGCTCCAACCTGTGCTCGACCGCCCGGTAGCTGAGAAGACCCGCGACTATGCCCGCGTCGTCTATCGCAGGATCGATCATGCCCGCCACCACACAGGCAGCCGCGGCCGCAAGCGCGTTCTGTAAA
The DNA here is from genome assembly GCA_964428485.1 of uncultured Coriobacteriaceae bacterium. GTDB lineage: Bacteria > Actinomycetota > Coriobacteriia > Coriobacteriales > CADBOM01 > CAZPAN01. Next base: position 12,202 of record CAYRYP010000023.1, on the reverse strand, counting down.
TTGTGCAGGCCCTTGATGGGGAGATCGGCCTCATCCACGAGCTCGTGGCGGACGCCGTCTATCTCAACCACCATCCTGCCGCCCTCGCACCATGCGCTGCCGCCTCGCGCCCCCTCACACCCATCGGGGTGGAAGCGATGGTGGAACCCCTCCGGTCCGCCGATGCAGACGACAGAGTGGCCGGTCGCCGCCAGCTTGCACGCGATGTGCAGGGTGTTCTCGGAGGTGCAGTCGACGATAGCGTAGTGGTCCTCCGATTCCTGATGGGAGAAGATCGAAACCTTGGCGCGAGCGTACGACTCGAGGTCGCCGTGCCATTCCACATGATCGGGAGTGATGTTGAGGAGCACCGCAGCCACAGGGTCGAAGGTGGGCATGGAGCTCAGCTGGAAAGAGGAAAGCTCGGCCACCTTGAATGTGCCGGGAGACGCGCCCTCAGCGGCCTCGATGCACGGAAGCCCAATGTTGCCACAGGCCACGGCCGATACACCACACGACGCGATAACGTGCTCTGTGAGCGAGGTGGCGGTGGTCTTGCCGTTGGTGCCGGTTATGCCGATCCATCTGCCTGGGGAGACCCTGTAGGCAAGGTCTGGCTCACTGACGATGTTGCCGCCGGCGGCCTTAGACACGTTCGTGTAGAAGTTGGAGGGCTGCGGAATCCCCGGACTCACGATGGCCAGGTCGTAACTACCCTCGACATCCTCCGAGTCGAAGATCACGGTAAGGCCCGGGCCTGCCAGATTGCCGGCAACCGCCTCGGAACTCTCTGAGCGGGGTCCGGCGTAGACGGTGACGGAATCGACCCTAACGCCGTCGGGTCCACCGGCTCCGTCGGTGCGCTCACCTATCCTCGAGGCGCAATAAGACGCGGCGGCAGCGCCGCTCCTGCCGAGACCGGCGACGACGACCCTTCCGAGATCCATCGCATCCATCCCTTGCAAACGAACCCTACAGACCTACCGAGAAGTACCACGCGAAGCCAATCGCGGCCAGAAGCCCCGAGACGATCCATAGGCGGGTGACCACCTGCGGCTCCGACCATCCCTTCTTCTCGAGGTGATGGTGGAACGGAGCCATGAGAAAGACCCTCTTGCCGGTGCGCTTAAACCAGATCACCTGGATGAGAACCGAGAGAGCCTCGGCCACGAATAGACCGCCTATCAAAAGCCCGATAACCTCGGTGTTCGTCATCACCGCAACGGCGGCGAGCGCTGTCCCGAAGGCTAGAGAACCGGTGTCTCCCATGAAGATCTTGGCGGGCCAGGTGTTGAACCACAGAAATCCCAGACATCCTCCGGCGACCGCCCCACAGAACAGGGCCATCGCCAGGTTGTCGGCGTGGTAGGCGACCGCACCCATAGCGATCATCGAGATCATCACGCACCCACCAGCAAGCCCGTCAAGACCGTCGGTCAGGTTGACTGCGTTGGACATGCCGGCCATCAGTAGCGTCACGAAAATGAGGTAGAGCCAGGGGATCTGGATCATCGCATCGCCGATCGGAATCCATGTGCTGAGCACGCCCAGGTCGATGGAAACCAGCAGCGGGATATTCACCACCGGCTTGACGTCACAGAAGTTGACCGCGACCAGGCAGAAGACCACGGAGATAAGGAACTGTCCCACCAGCTTGCCGCGGGGACTCAGACCGAGCGATCGATGCTTGAAGACCTTGGTTATGTCGTCGACGAAGCCCAGCAGTCCGGTGGCTATGGTGGCGATCAGCACCACCGCCAGACCGAGATGGTCGATGTGGCGCGAGATCATGGAGACAAAGATACACGAGATCGTCAGAGCGATGAGAATTATCGCGCCTCCCATGGTCGGGGTGCCCGCCTTGGCGTAGTGCTCCCTGGGACCCTCCGCCCTGATCTGCTGCCCGATCCCCCTATGCTTAAGAAGACGGACCCATAAGGGCATCAAAACCATGGTTAGCACCATGGCAAGAGCGATTGAGAGAAATACCTGAAATGTTGGGTATTCGGCAGATTCGAACATCAATCGACCAAGCCTTTCACTACCCTCTCGAGCCCCATGAACCTGGAGGCCTTCACCAACACGGTGTCTCCCGCAGAAACGATGCGCCCAAGTTCCTCCAGGGCGCTATCCACATCATCGCATTCTACGACTGATGAGGGGTCTAGCCCCGCATCCATCGCACCAGCGGATATCTGCCTCGAGAGCTCTCCAATACACACAAGCACGTCTGTTCCGGACGCCGCGACCATCTCACCGACCTCGTGGTGGAGCTGGATGGAGCGCTCGCCCAACTCACCCATGTCGCCTAGAACGGCGATACGCCGACCCGGGGTCTCCATCATCTGAAGAAGCGAGAGCGCAGCTCTCATCGAGTCGGGGCTGGCGTTGTAGGTATCATCGATTATCCTGACGCCGCCATCGGTGAGAGTGACCTCCTGGCGCATCGATTGCGCCTTCACGTTGCCGAGAGCGTTACAGATGCGCTCCAGCGGCATGTCGAGCACATATCCCACCGCGGCTGCGGACAGGGCGTTCATCACGTTGTGCATCCCCATAAGCGGCAGGTCTACGTGGCAGGTGCGTCCGTTGGGAAACTCGATGTCAAATGATGGCCGCCCCATATCGGAGAAGACAACGTTGGAGCCGCGCACCGCGCATCCCTCGGAGAGGCCGAAGGAGAGCACCGTCACTCCACGGTCGTCAACTCCAGCAGCCTCGCGCACAAGTGGAGTGAACGGGTCGTCGCCACAGAGTATCGCCACTCCCCTGCCCGCAGTAAGCGCTGCGGCGAGTTCCGCCTTGGCCCGGGCTATGTTCTCCCGCGATCCAAGCAGCTCCTCGTGAGCCGTGCCGATGTTGGTTATCAAACCGATCTCGGGTCTCACCACTTCGCAGAGCGCCTCTATCTGACCCATGCCGCGCATGCCCATCTCCACCACCAGCACCTCGGTTTCCGGATCGGCGGAGAGCACCGTGGCTGGAACGCCCAGCTCGTTGTTCTGGTTGGAGGAGGTCGCCGCGCACTTAAACTGCGCCCCGACGACTCTGGCGACCATGTCCTTCGTAGTCGTCTTGCCATTGGAGCCCGTGATTCCCACGACCCTAGCATCAAGGCCGGTGCGGTAGGCCGCCGCCAGCTGCGAGATGGCCTCCAGGTGATCGGCGACCTGCACGATAGCGCAGCCGCACTCAATAGCGGCTGAGATGGCCTGCTCGGACGGCTCCGAAGTGACGATCGCCAGCAGCGAGCCGGAACGGATCGCCTGCTCACAGAATAGGTTGCCATCCGCCCTCTCACCCGCTATCGCGAGAAACGCACACCCTGCTCTCGCTTCACGCGAGTCCCAGGTGATAGAGGTGATCTCGGCGGCGGGATCAGGAGCCTGGACCAACACGCAACACTCCATGGCGCAGATCGCCGCAGAAACGCTCATTCGCATCGTCTAGGCCTCCTCAGAAAGAATTTGCTCCAACACCTTGGAGGCCTCGACGCGGTCGTCAAAGTCGAGCACACTGTCTCCCACTATCTGGTAGTCCTCGTGGCCCTTTCCGGCTATGAGAACCGAGTCGCCCGGGCCCGCCATACCGATCGCCGCGGCTATGGCCCTGCCTCTGTCGGGCTCGACCTCGTAGCGCCCTTCCCCTTCTGCCATCCCCGGGAGGATGTCGGCGATTATCGCGTCGGGATCCTCGGTGCGGGGGTTGTCGCTGGTCACCACCATATGGTCGGCTGCGCAGGCGGCTTTACCCATCTTCGGGCGCTTAGTGCGATCACGGTCGCCACCGCACCCAAAGACGATGATCAATCTGCCGGGGGTTATCGGACGCAGCGCCCCTATCGCTTTTTCGATGGAGTCGGGCGTGTGTGCGTAGTCGACGAAGACGGAGAAGCCGAGGGCATCGTGTATGTCTCTGGCATCGAGGCCGCCCGCGGTGACCCTCTCCAGCCTACCGGGAGCCTGCGGGGCGCTCGCCAGCGCGGCGGCCACCTCATCAGCTGGGTAACCGAGCTGGTGGCACACGGCCATCGCAAGCAGCATGTTCTCGACATTGAAAGCCCCTATGAGCGGGTAGTCCACCGTAAAACAGCCCTCAGGAGAGGCGACCTCGAGCGCGGTGTGGGTGGACAAATACTCCTCCGATATGGCACGGAACTCGGCATCTTTGGCGAAGCCGCAGGTCACAACGTCCAAACCGCGACCCCGAGCGATGTCGGCGAGCCTACGTCCGTAGTCGTCGTCTATGCAGATGGCGGCCCTGTCTGAGTAGGCGGGGTCAAAAAGCGCCGCCTTAGCCTCGAAGTAGGCTTCCATTGTCTCGTGATAGTCGAGATGATCCTGCGTGAGGTTGGAGAAGGCCACCACGGCAAAGCGCGTGCCCAGCACCCTGTGCAGATCTATCGCGTGGCTCGAAACCTCCATCGCAACCTCTATGCACCCGCTGTCGCGCATACGCGCAAGGAGGCGCTGCAGGTCCATCGACTCAGGGGTAGTGTGGTCGGCGTGGATCCGCTCATCCGCGATCCTGGTCTCGACGGTGCCGATGAGTCCGGTCTTTCTCCCAAGGGCGCGCGAGACCCAGTCCACCAAAAAGGTGGTTGTGGTCTTGCCGTTGGTTCCGGTTATGCCTACCACGTCCATGCTAGCGGACGGGCAGCCGAAGAAGCGCGAGGAGGCAAGCGCCATCGTCGACCTTGCATCGGAAACCACGTACTGCGTGACATCCAGGTCGAGCGCCCTCTCCACCACCAGAGCGCAGCATCCGCGCTCGAGCGCCATCGGAGCGAAATCATGGCCGTCGCTCTTGAATCCCGGTATGCAGAAGAAGAGATCTCCGGGTTCGACCGAGTTGGAGCTCGACGCTATCCCCTTTGCATCCACCTCTCCTGCTCCCGACACCTCGAACGTCACATCGGCAAGCAGTTCCTCCACCAGCATCTTCGATCACTTCCCATCGGCGTCCCGGAGCATATCCCTGTATGACGCTTACTCGTTCACTATCATGTACAGGTCGATGGCCTCGCTCATGACATTCGCGAACACCGGCATAGCAACCGAGGAGGCCGGGTTATCGAAGGCCACCACACAGGCCAGCTCGCTGTCGGTATAGGCGAGGAAACCCGCGAAGTCGATGATATACGCACCGTGGGAGTACTCTCCGGTCTCGGTGATCTTCTGCGAAGTCCCCGTCTTGCCGGCGACCTGGTAGCCGTCGATGGCGGCCAGCGTGCCGGTCCCCTCCGTGGTCACCCCGCACAGCATCTCAGTCAGCAGCTCGGTGGTCTCCTCGGAGACGATCTGTTTGCTCTCGTATTCCACGGTCTCGCCGCTGGAGGGGTACCCTATCAGGAAATGCGGCTGTATGTAGACACCGTCGTTGGCGATCGTTGCATAGAACGAGGCCATCTGCATGGAGGTCACCGCTATGCCCTGACCAAACGAGATATTGGCCTCCTGAACGCTGGTCCAATCCTCGAACGACGCGAGTATGCCGTTGGACTCCCCGGGGTAGTCCACACCAGTGTCCTCCCCGAAACCAAACGCCACAAGCGCGTTGTAGAACTCCTCGGAGGAGAGCCGCTGTTCGAGCAGGGTCATCCCTATGTTCGATGATTGGGCGATTATGTCCGCCAGGTTCATTGAGAGGGTGCCGTGCTCCGTGGAGTCGGTAATGGTGCGGTCGCCCACCTCCAGCTCACCGGGGACATCGATGTACTCGTCGGCGGTAACCACCCCGCTGTCGAGCAGAATGGCGGCCGTTACGACCTTGAAGATCGATCCGGGCTCATATATGCCCGAGACGGTCTTGAGGTTCGACGCGCCCTCCTCGGCATCGGACACGTTGTTAAGGTCGTATAGCGGAAGCGAGGCCGTGGCGTATATCTCGCCCGTCGCGCCGTCGATGATCGTGATCTCGCCACCCTCGGCCCCCGACTGCTCGGCATATGCCACAAGTTGCTCCTCGGCGTATTGCTGGAGCGCGATGTCTATGGAGATCATGATGTCCTGGCCGTCCTCCGCCGCCACGTCAACCTTGGTACCGCCCGGAATCGGGATTCCGCCCCTGCCGTATTCGACCACGCGTTGGCCGTCGGTACCCGAGAGGATATCGTCGTACTCCAGCTCGAGGCCCGAGAGACCGTTGTTGTCGGTTCCGACGTAGCCGATGACCTGCCCGGCGACCTGCCCATAGGGGTAGACCCTCCTCGTATCGTCGAGGTAGTAAATGCCAGTAAGCGGGTTGTCGCCCAGCTCCTCAGCACCGGTAGCCTCCTGCTCGGCCAAGAGCTCGTCGTTGATCTCGTAGTAGCGCTCTTTAAGCGAGTCGGCGATCGAGGTGTCTCCCTTCCTGATCACATAGGCAAACGTAGTGTCCTTCGTGAGTGCGTCGATGTAGGTGGAGGGATCCTCCCCGGTAATCGCGGCGATCTCGTTGGCGGTGGCCTCTGGATCGGTGATCTCGGTGGGGTTCGCGTATATCGTGGTGGCATCCACGCTCATGGCGAGGATGTTGCCGTTGCGATCGTAGATGGTGCCGCGCTTGGCGTAGACGACCTCGCTGGTGGTGCGCCTGTTCTCCGCCATGGAGCTGTACTCGTCAGCGAACACCACCTGAAGGAAGAAGAGCCTGATGAAGAGCACTGCGGCGACTAATATCAGGGCTATGAGCAGCCAAGAGTCGCGAGACGACTTTCCCTGAATCGCGCCCTCGTCGTCGAAGAAGCCCTCCCCGCTAGAGAGATTAAATCCCGACTTCACCTCGCGCGACCTGCGGCTAGATGATGCGCGATCGCTGGAGCTTCGCCTGCGAGATAGGCGCTTAGAGCGCGAGGTGGACCTGTCGCGAGAGCCGTTGCCATCGCGGCGTCTGCTGTTTTGCTTCGAGGGCCTATTAGAGTCGTATCTGGAATCTCTCGACATAAAAAAGAATCGTCCGTCCCGGCATCAGAGCCGAAGAATCAAATCTCTACCTACTCCACGGATGCCGATGCGGCGGCTTCAGACGATTCCGCTGTCGCAGCATCGGCGACTTCTGTCCCCTCATCCGCAGACGAGGCGTCGCCAGCCAAACTCGCGGTGGACACAGAAGCAAGAGAGGCAGCGGCCTCGGCCACAGCATTGTCGATCATCGACTGCGCGTTGGCGCTCACCTGCGAGAAGACCGAGGTCACCAGATCCGATGTGACGTCTATGACCTCGGCCGAAGCCCCTGGGGACACCATTCCGAGTGTGTTGGCCGCGTACTCACGGATGCTCGTGGAGTTGCTCAGTGCGTAGTACTGCGCATCGAGGCTGTCGCCAATCTCCCTGGACTCCTCGATCGAGGACTCCACCGCGTTGGCCTGAGTGAGCACGTCGAGCGATGCGCTGGTGAGCCAAATGCGCGCCACGGCCATGACCGTGAGAAGCGCCACAGCTACTACGACGATCTTGAACACCGACATCGCACGGGCGTACTGCCCTGCATCGGCGCGCCGGTATTGGCCGGGATGTACCTCTATCCTCGGCCTTGGCCTGGGCACCTCCTCGTAGCGGCGCTTAGGCGCATATGCCCTTGCAGTGCTTGCCATATCCAACACGTCCTTGCTGCGTTTATGCTGCGTTTAAGCTGCGTTTGTGTTCCGTTGGTTGCAACGTTTGTATTTCAATACGGCAGGGGTGCAAGCTCCCCCGCCGTTGGACGCCATGTCCAACCGATCCGCGTGCGCGTCCGGTCCTCCCCGGATTCTTCCCCTACAGCCTCTCGGCTATGCGGAGCTTCGCGCTTCTAGAGCGGGAGTTAGCCTCCTGCTCCTCATGGGTCGGCACTATCGGCTTTCTCGTCACCATCCTCAGATGACTGCGGCCGCCACACGCGCACACCGGGAGATCCGGCGGACACGTGCAGCCCCTCGAGAGATCCGCAAACCTCTCCTTGACGATTCTGTCCTCCAGTGAGTGGTAGCTGATGACCGCGATCCTGCCGCCAGGTCTGAGCCATCTCACCGCCGCATCTAGCGCGCAGGAAAGCTCCTCGAGCTCGTGGTTGACCGCGATCCTAAGTGCCTGGAACGTCCTTTTGGCGGGATGCCCCCCGCTCTTGCGAGCAGAGGCGGGTATCGCTGCCTTGATGACATCGACAAGCTCGAGCGTGGTCTCGATGGGCATCTCAGCCCGCCTCTTGACGATGAAGGAGGCGATCCTCGACGCCCACCTCTCCTCTCCAAACTCACGGATTATCCGGGTGAGGTCTGTTTCGTTTGAGTTTGCAATGACCTCTGCTGCGGTTTGGGTGTGTTTACCCGGATTTCTCCGCATATCCAAAGGGGCATCCTCCATGTAGGAGAACCCCCTCTCAGGGAAGTCGATCTGAGGAGAACTCAGCCCCAGGTCCATCAAAATCGCGTCCGCCCTCGGAACCTGTGCCTCGCACAGAATCGAATCGAGGTCGGCAAAGTCACCATGCATCGGACGGAAGTCCAGATCGGGGAACTCTGCGCGGATCCTCGCGGAAGCGGCCTCGATAGCCATAGGGTCCTCGTCGATTCCGATGAGCGTGCCACCCGGGAGGATGGCTTTTGCTGCGAGCACCGAGTGCCCGCCGCCACCCAGCGTGCAATCGACGAAGATCGAGCCCGGCTCCAACGCCAGACCCTCGATGGTCTGGGCTGCCAGCACCGGAGTGTGCCGATATTCTGTTGTCAAATCCCTCATGTCAGAAGACGCCGTGCGGGCTAGGAGGTCCAGAGATCGGCGAAGCTGAAGTCCGCCATGTAGCTCTCCCAGACGTCCTTGTTCCACAGGCTGACGTGGTCTCCATCTCCGGTGACGTAGATCTGCTTGTCCAGCTGGGCGAGCTTGCGGAGATCGGGTATCACGTTGATCCTACCGGCGCTGTCTATGTCGACATTGCAGGCGTGAGCATGCAGGAAGCTGGCCGTCCTGGAGTGCATCTCGTTCGTCTGGCAGAACCCGCCATCCGCAGCGTAGAGCGACTGCTCCCAAGCCTCGAAGTCCTCCTCGGAGAAAACGTTGAGCTCGCCGCGCATGCCGGGGACCACGATGACTCTCTCGGGAAGCTCCTTACGGAACTTGGCTGGCAGCGAGACGCGGCCCTTGTCGTCCATCGTGTGCTCGAATTTTCCGTAAAGGCCCGCGACCACTGTCTCACCTCCATTCCGACTCCGGTTTCTCATCCCACATTGCCTATGGGTCTCCCAACACGTGGAATTTTATCCCATCTCATCCCACATAACAAATAGTTCATCCCACTTCGCCTTTCGTGTATCCCATATTGATCTCCGTTATTGATGGTGGATGGGTTTCAGAGAGCGTGTTTCCTCTCCCTCTGCCCGACCCTCCTTCCCAACCCGATGTGGCACATCTCGTGGGATTGTAAACAGGGATTACACAACATATGGGGTTTTAACCTTGTAGAAACATTTTAAACCCTATAAATTGAGGTATATCCCCCTCGGTTTCCTTGGGGAAGGTGTCTGTGGGAAACGCTCGAGGCACCTTTCGCAGGCAGATTTCTCCACATATTCTCCATATTTCTTTTCCAGAAACGGTGCTTTTTTGCCCGTGGGATGGAGTGGGACAGCTCCTGCACCCCGTGGTGGGATGGGTTGGGATGCGCGGAAACACGACGTACTTGCTTACCCAACGTCCCCTACACAGCCGACTCCAAAACCCTGTTCGACAACGAGGCGGACGCCTGTCCGTTTTGAATGTAGGATCTAGGACGAGCAGAGAGTTTGCACCACAATGGAGGACCTCGCATGGGAGATCGCATTGACCGAGTCATAGCAAGGGTGGCGGGTATCGCTGAGGAGGAGCCGGGAATCCAGCGACTCGAGATAGATGGAGGCACGGGCCATCGTGCAGTGTGCTACACCTCACTTGTGGGGGCGTGTGCCCCGGGGGACCAGGTGATCCTCAACTGCACCGCAACCTCGCTTAACCTCGGCACCGGTGGAGAGGATTTCGTGATCGCCAAGATCCCTGCAGATTCCGAATGTGAGGGTCCGCTGAAGCTCTCGGACGAACCCGGGATCCCGGCAGTAGGCTCCCATAACGGACACATCATGAAGCTGAGATACACCCCACTTCAAAGAAGCGTCGGATGCGTAGAGGAACCAGACTCGCCTCATCACAACAAGATGCTTCGCACGAGGAGCCTAGACGGAATGCCTGTCGTATGCTGCAGCCTTCACAGTCAGGTGCCGCTTGTGGCAGCCGGAATCAGGAGCATCATGCCCGACGCCGTCATCGCCTACTGCATGACCGATGAGGGGTCGCTCATGGCCGAGCACTCGCGCATCGTGGGAGCTTGCAGGGACACCGGTCTTCTGAACATGACGATCACCTGCGGGCAGGCGAGCGGTGGAGGCATGGAGGCAGTGACCCTGCACTCGGGACTACTCGCCTCCCGCGCGGTCATCGGCGCCGATGTGGCGATCGTCTCGATCGGGCCGGGAATCGCCGGGACCGCGACCCCGTTCGGACACGGCGGGGTGGCCCAGGCCGAGGCCGTCAACGCCGCGGGCGCCCTTGGGGGCAAACCCGTCGCCGTAGCCAGGATCTCACTGGCTGATCCAAGGGAGCGCCACCATGGTCTGAGCCACCACTTCCTGGAGTCGATGGGAACGCTTACACTCGCAAAGTGCTGCATCTACATCCCCAAGGGGCTGCCCGATGACGCGCATAAATATATTGAGGAGCAGCTCGAGGCTTCGGGGATCTCGCAGCGCCACGACGTAGTCTGGGTGAGCGTCCCCGACGGCCCGTACGACACCAGAGGCATCAAAGTCACCACGATGGGACGCTCATACGAAGATGACCCCTGGTTCTTCAAGGCGGCATATGGTGCGGGAGCCGAGTGCGCCAGTATGGTGCTTCAGGGAGTGGCCGGGAGATGAGATCAGACGCCACCACCTCTCCAAGACCCACCTCGGACGGTGCCACGATGGGCCTCTCCCGCAACTTCTCTAGCGCTGTAGCGGAGTTCGTCGCCTACCTCTCGGTGGAGCGCGGAGCATCCGGCAACACTCTAGACGGATACTCCCGCGATGTGAGGAGGTACTGCTCTTGGCTGGAAGGGCTCGGCAGGCTCTCTCCTGCAGAGGCCACGCGCGAGGACATCACCGGGTATTTGACGGAGCTGTCGGAGACTGGGTTCATGTCCTCGAGCATGGAGAGATCACTGGCAGCGATAAAGGGTTTCCACCGCTTCTGCCTCGCGGAGGGGATCTCCGTCTCGGATCCATCCTCCACGGTCCCGCTGCCAAAGACCCCGGACAGGCTCCCCGATGTCCTGTCCATCGAGCAGGCCAAGGCGCTCCTCGACCAGCCCTTCCCGAACACCCCGACAGGAATGCGCGATCGGGCGATGCTGGAGGTCCTCTACGGCTGTGGCCTGCGCGCATCGGAGCTGGTAGGGCTGGACATGCAGTCGCTCTACCTGAACGAGGGGTTCGTGCAGGTTGTAGGAAAGGGCTCCAAGGAGCGAATCTCGCCTATCGGAGGGACAGCACTTCTCGCGCTGACGGACTACCTCGAACGCGGCAGATTGTTGCTCCACAGCTCAGGCAGGACCATAGCTGAGCCCCAGGCGGTCTTTTTGAACTCGCGCGGTGGCAGGCTGAGCAGACAATCTCTTCATGCGGTGGTCGCATCTTACGGCGAAAAGATCGGGATAAAGCAACTGCACCCTCACACACTCAGGCACTCCTTCGCGACCCACATGCTCGAGGGAGGAGCCGACTTGCGTTCGATCCAGGAGATGCTCGGACACAGCAGCATATCGACGACTCAAATCTACACCCACGTCAACAGGTCGCACATAAGGGATGAGTACATGACGTGCCATCCGCGCGCGAGCGTCAGGCCGAAGCAGGTTTGAGTCGACCAAGCCGACCGGACCCAAGCACGAAGCCTGCCTTGGACGTCTGCCCGCGCTAGCTGTCCCTGTCCATCCCGGAGGAGGCAGCGTCTGCGCCCGCGCCATCGCAGCGCGCGATGGCCGCAGCCACAAGATCCCTGAAAAGTGGGTGGGGCCTGGTCGGGCGGCTCTTGAACTCGGGATGGGCCTGCGTCGCGACAAACCAAGGATGATCGGGAAGTTCGATCATCTCCACGAGTCTGTCATCGGGCGACATACCGGAGATGACAAGACCGGCCTTGGAGAGAACGTCACGGTAGGCGTTGTTGACCTCGTAGCGATGGCGGTGCCTCTCGTA
>CAYRYP010000022.1:13969-20152 GCA_964428485.1 uncultured Coriobacteriaceae bacterium | reverse complement strand
TGGCGGCGCGGTTTGTTAGTGGCCGCCGCCGCCCATCATGCTCACGGCGTGGTCGAACTGCTCGTAGATGCCCTCCCAGTTCTCCTTAGCAGCTTTGAGGCTTCCGGGGAGGTTTACAACCAGGGTCGTGCCGCGCTGCATGCAAAGCGCCCGGGAGAGCATCGCGCGTCCGGTCTTGGTCATCGAGTAGGCCCTCATGGCCTCGGCGATTCCGGGGACGTTGCGGTCGCACACATCCATCGTGGCCTCGGGGGTCACGTCTCTCAGTGACAGTCCGCTTCCCCCGCAGGTGAGCACGATGTCGACGCCTAGGTCGTCGCATGCGCGCACGATGGCCTGGCCGATTTGATCGCGCTCGTCTTTTACCACCACGTGATCCGCGACCTCCCAGCCCTGCTCACGGATGAGTTCCTCGAGGGCGGCCCCGGCGGTGTCCTCCTTGATTCCTCTGGTATCGGAGCATGTGATGATGGCGAAGCGTATGGCCATTTTTGCCTCCTTGCGCGTTGGTCCGGCGTTTTATTCGCTAACAGATATTCGCAAATAGGTACTAGTCAGCCTAGTCCCTGGTCCACAGTCCGGTGCGGCCGCCTTCCTTGCGCAGGAGGTGCACCTCCCCGATCTCCATCCCGCGGTCCACGGCCTTGCACATGTCGTACACGGTGAGGCACGCGACAGACGCGGCAGTCAGGGCCTCCATCTCGATGCCGGTCTTGCCATCCACCCCGGTGGTGGCCGTGATGCGCAATCCCACGCGGCCATCCTCGCGCTCGCCGGCCGTGATGGGCTCGATCTCGATCTTGGCCTTTGTGATATTGAGTGGGTGGCACATCGGGATGATGCTCGAGGTCGCCTTGGCCCCCATGATTCCGGCGACGCGTGCTGTGGCGAGAACGTCTCCCTTCGCGGCGCGGCCCTCCACGATCATGTCTAGCGTGTCGGGGTGCATGAATATCGAGCCCTCAGCTATCGCAAGCCTGGAGGTCACGGCCTTCTCCGACACGTCCACCATACGCACCTCGCCGTTCTCGTCCACGTGGGTCAGGACGCCCATGTCCTCGCCGATATTCTGCGCGGTGCCGGCGTCGAGGCCGCCGGGGCGGCGATCGCCGGTGCTCTCTGTTCCGATGGCAGCCATGCTAACCTCCGATCTTCGACATGTTCCTGTCGGTCCCGACCCTGTTGTGATGCGAGTCGGGCTTGTTGTGCAGCGCCTCATAGAAGATGCGCAGGACATCCTCGTCGCTGCCGTTTCGCAGGGCCTCTCTCACCGAGTACTCGTCGTCGGAGAAGAGGCAGGGGCGCAGGCAGCCGTCCGCGGTCAGGCGCATGCGGTTGCACGATGAGCAGAAGTGATTGGAGAGCGAAGAGATAAAACCGATCGTCCCCTTCGCGCCGGGCAGGCGGTAGTAGTTTGCGGGCCCAAGTCCATCCGGACGGCTTGCGGAGTCCACGGGTACGAGCCTGCCGAGGCCGGCGGACTCGCAGAGAGAGTCTATCATTGCGCGCAGCTCATCTGACGGGATGACGTCGCTCTCGTTCCAGCCGGCGTCGTTGACCCCAGCCTGGTGTCCAACCGGCATGAACTCTATGAACCTCACATGGATTGGACGGTCCAGTGTCAGTCGCACGAACGACGGGAAGTCCTGGTTGATCGAGCGGATCACGACGCTGTTGAGCTTCACCGGGTCGAATCCCACCTCGAAGGCGGTGTCGATGCCCGCCAGGGCCTCCTCGAGCGTCCCTCTTCTGGTGAGGTAGGAGAACATATTGGCGTCGAGCGTGTCGAGCGAGATGTTGACCCGGTCGAGGCCGGCGTCCTTGAGGTCGCGGGCCATCTTGGGCAACAGTGACCCGTTGGTGGTCATCGCCAGCGACTTTATGCCGTCGATCTCCTTGATCTGTCTCACCAGATCGATGATTCCCTTGCGCACTAGCGGCTCTCCTCCGGTGAGGCGGATCGTGCTGATTCCCTCACCGGCGACTATGCGCACGAACCTCGAGATCTCCTCCATGGAGAGGATTTCGCATGGGTTTATGGACTTCACGCCCTCTTCGGGCATGCAGTAGAGGCAGCGGTAGTTGCATCTGTCTGTCACGGAGATCCGCAGGTAGTCGATCTTGCGACCTAGATGATCGGTTGCCATTCCTATCCCTCCCAGGACAGCTCGCTGCACATGAGATCGGCCACGCCGGCGATATCATCAAGATCGAATACTGGGATGCCGGCGGCTTTGGCCTCGTCTGCACGGGCGCTGCTGTCGGTGATCATCGCATATAGCATCGACATGTCGACCACGGGCTCTTCGCTGTGCGCGACGCGGCAGAGCTCAATCGCGCGTATGGGTTGCGTTTTGAACCCCTCGGCCAGTACGATGTCGCAGCCATCCGCGATCTCGGCTGCCAGCTCCTCCAGGGTCCGCTCTCTTTCGGGGAAGCGTCTCACGGAGTATTCGATCTGCGAGGAGACGACGACGCATCCGGCGCCCGCCGAGGCGAACCTCGCTGAGTCGCTACCCAAGACGTCGGTTGGGGTGGCGTGCCCATGGTGCTTGATCACGCCTACGCGCATTCCCCTGGCCGCGAGTTCAGCGACGAGCCTCTCCAAAAAAGTGGTCTTGCCACAGCCGCTCCACCCGGTGATCGTGAATATCTTGCAGCTATCTTTAGCCACGAACGATGTCCGTTTCTCTCCGAGACCCCGTGCGCTCCAACGTTGCGGCGCTTCGGGCAGGTTCCATCTTGCTAGGGGATTCTCCTTGCCCACCTCGGCCTCCGACCTTGCTCGTTGGACGCCAGGGTCGTCGTCTCTAGGACCCTCTTTTCAGTTGAGAGGATAATAGCACCATGCATTGTGCCCGGACGCCATCCGCTCCATTCGCCTCCGCGAAACACGGCGTAAAATCGACAGGGTCATGGGAAACGCTACGAGGTCACGGGAAACGCTACGAGGAGCTGCTGAGACGATGGATAACCTTGATTCCGGGTATGGCAACATCGATAAGTCATCGGGAGACCTCGCATCCCAGGGTGAGCAGGCGCCCGAACCCGTCCAGCTGACGCCTGCGCAGGCAGCCGCGAGGGCGGAGTCGCTGAGGGCCGAGATCGAGCACAACAGCCGTCTCTACTACGAGTTCGATGCCCCTGAGATCTCCGATGGTGCCTTTGACTCGCTGATGCGCGAGCTGCATTCCATCGAGGCGGCTTATCCTCAGCTCGTCACTCCGGACTCCCCAACGCAGCGCGTCGGCGGCTACGTTGGCGAACGCTTCGCACCTGTGGTCCACGACCAGCGCATCTACTCTCTAGACAATGCGATGGACCTCGATGAGCTCCAGGCGTGGATGGAACGCACCATCAAGGCGCTCGGGCATATGCCGCGCTTCGTCTGCGAACTCAAGATCGACGGCTCCTCGATCGCCCTCACATATACCGAGGGCAGACTCGTCCAGGCGGCCACCCGTGGCGATGGCACCACTGGGGAGGACATAACGGCCAACGCGATGACCGTCGCTGACATCCCTCGCCGCCTCTCCGATGAGGCTCTAGCCGAGTTGGTACCGGGCTCGACCGTGGAGTTCAGGGGCGAGGTGTACATGTCCAAGGAGCGTTTCGAGCGCCTTAACGCCCAGATGGTAGACGAGTACGAACTCACGTACGGCGACTCCGGTTCCGGCCCCAAGCTGTTCGCAAACCCGCGTAACGCCGCGGCGGGTACGTTGCGTCACAAGGATGTTCAGGTTACCCGCTCGAGGGGGCTCGAGACTTTCATCTACGCGATATCCCGACCCGATGCCTTCCCGGTCACTGGCCAGTGGGAGCTGATCTCCTTCCTCGGCAAGTGCGGCTTTCACGTAAACCCCAACATAGCGCTCTGCACCACGCAGGAGGAGGTTGTCGACTTCTGCCGCGAGGCGTCCAGCTTCAGGCAGAGCCTACCCTACGAGATAGATGGCGTCGTGGTGAAGGTGGACTCGTTCGCCGATCAGGATGCGCTCGGGTTTACGACCCGTGCCCCGCGCTGGGCCATCGCCTTCAAGTTCCCACCCGAGGAGGTCACCACGGTGCTGCAGGAGATCGTGGTGCAGGTGGGCCGCACCGGGGTGCTCACCCCCGTCGCCGAGTTCATCCCGGTCAGGGTGTCGGGCTCTGTGGTGGCTCGCGCTACCCTCCACAACGTGGAGGAGGTGCATCGCAAGAACGTCATGGTGGGGGACACCATCGTGATCCGCAAGGCCGGGGACGTGATCCCCGAGGTGGTGGGGCCGGTTCTCGAGATGCGCCCGACCGATGCCGTGCCGTTCGGGATGCCCGAGAGGTGCCCCTCGTGTGGTGCGCCGGTCTACTCCGACCCCGACGGGCCTGCGGTCCGCTGTGTGTCCTCGGACTGCCCTGCCCAGCTGCAGGCCAGGCTCGAGCACTGGGTGAGCAGGGGTGCGATGGACGTGGACGGCCTAGGTCCCGTGGTCATCTCCAGGCTCATTGAATCGGGGAAGGTCCACGACGTTGCCGGTTTCTACCATCTGAACGAGGACGACATCGCGGATCTCGAGACCGGTCAGATGAAGTACGCGCGTACGATGAGCCTGGAGAAGCGAGAGAGGACCGGCGACTACGAGCAGGTACCCTCGCTCGTCGGCCACACCGAAGCGGCGAAGATCATTGAGCAGATAGAGCTCTCGAAGAAGAGAGGCCTTGCCAGGGTGCTCTTCGGCGTCTCCATCCGAAATGTTGGCAAGACCGTCGCCGAGACCGTGGCGAAGCGCTACCCGAGCTTCTGGAAGCTGGCTGAGGCGAGCGCAGAAGAGTTAGCCGAGATCGACGGCATAGGCCCTGTCATTGCGAGCAGCATCCGAAACTTTGTCTCTGTGGATGCCAACATGCGCATGATGGCAGATCTCGAAAGAAGCGGTGTTCTTCTGGAGGAGGACATCTCCGATGCAAAGCCGCAGACGCTCGCCGGCCTCACCTTCGTGCTCAC
The DNA here is from genome assembly GCA_964428485.1 of uncultured Coriobacteriaceae bacterium. Taxonomy (GTDB): domain Bacteria; phylum Actinomycetota; class Coriobacteriia; order Coriobacteriales; family CADBOM01; genus CAZPAN01. The sequence continues at coordinate 15,171 of CAYRYP010000022.1, read as the reverse complement.
CGGCAGCCTTGATGGGATGTCACGACAGGAGGCTGAGGCGGCGCTGAAGGAATACGGCGCCAAAGCTTCGGGTTCCGTTTCTAAGAAGACCAGCTACGTTGTGGCGGGGGAGAACGCCGGCTCCAAGCTCGACAAGGCCCTTTCGCTGGGCGTGCCCGTTTTGAGTCAGGCTGATCTGGTGAGGATCCTCGAGACCGGTTCGGTCGAGGGGGTAGGGGAGCAGGCCTGAGCGGCTTCCATCTTCCTGCCGCACGTGTGACCGTTCGACTCTGTGCACGTGCGGAGTGAGGCGTCCTACCTCCAGGGTCTAAATCTCTCCCTGATCTCATCCAACCCGCGCATCAGGATGCGATCGGCTGCCTCTCCGAGCGCCTTACCCATCAACTCGCGCTCGGTGCGCTGAGCATCCACGTGGAACACCTCGCCGGCACCGGCGTCGCTTCCCATCGCGATGGTTCCGCCCATCTCGGCAACCTCCCGTATGGCGGCCATCTGACTCTCTGAGATGCGCTTCAGAACCCCATCGTCGAACGACCCACCGCCCGCATGTCCGCTGCCGATGAGGTTGCACACGGGGGAGAGCGTCGGCACCCATATCGTGGTCGAGCTCGCCAGCGCCTCGCGGGATCTCTCATCGGAGAAGTAGCCGTGCTCGATGCTGTCGACCCCCGCTTTTACGGCGGCCAGTATCGTGTCGGCGCCGTTGACGTGCGCCATGACGGAGAGCCCTCGCCGGTGCGATATGGAGACGAGCTTGCGGATCGTCTCGGCATCCACCGGGCTTCCTGTGATGGTGCCGTAGCGGTTGAAGTCCATGATGCCGGAGAGCATCACCTTCACGAAGTCCGCGTTTTTGTGCGCAGCCTCCTCAACAAGTTCCTCGAACTCCACAAGCGAGTCAAACGGTCTGCCTATAAAGGAGCCGTAGCTCCCTTTCGGGTAGATCGGAAAAGCAGGGGAGGAGTACTCGATTCCGAAATCATCGGCGACCTTGGCGGCCAGCTCACAGGCGCCGAACCTGTCTCCGCCATCTCTTAAATAGACAGTCCCGTAGCCCGCGTATTTCCCAAGGATCTTGCGGATCTCGTCCTCATCCTCGCGCTGGGAACCCTCGCATTTGTGCCTTGCCACAGATGCTCTCCAGTCATGGCCGTCGAGCGCCATGTGCACATGGCAGTCGTGCGGTGGAAGTGCACTTGGGG
>CAYRYP010000022.1:11345-13869 GCA_964428485.1 uncultured Coriobacteriaceae bacterium | reverse complement strand
GCACTTGGGGAGGCGCGCAACTCCTGCGGATCGTCTGAGCTTTTCTGCGACACTGTCATCATCTCCTAGTTGGTTTCAGGATTAACTTTAGCCTAAACTTGACCGGATGGTTTTTGTGCTTGAGAAACCAGCATCGAAGGGTTTGCGGTCTTTTGAGAATGGAAAGTGATCACATGGACAAGATGACCGATTTCGAGTTCATCGATGGTTACCTGGAGCGAATCGACCTCCCGATGCTCCCGAATATCGACCCCGATGGGCTCACAATGCTTCAGACAAACCACATCAGGCACATTCCCTTCGAGAACCTGGACATCATAAACGGCAATATTCCGCTCTCCCTGGAAGTCAGCGACCTCTGGGACAAGATCGTCACGCGCAAGCGCGGCGGCATCTGCTACGAGCAAAACATTCTGTTCGCCGCAGTGCTCGAGAAGCTTGGATTCAAGGTCAAGCGCATGGCGTCGCACCACCCGCTGCGCGGCAGAAATGAGTACGACCACATGTTCCTCATGGTGGATTTCCCCAGCTTGGGGGAGTCCTGGATCTCCGATGTGGGGTTTGCAGACAACATGCACGCACCCATCAGATTCAAGACCGGGGTGTGGCAGAGCGACATGCGAGACATGCTGCGCCTCGACGACATGGGCTACAACAAGTACGTGCTGGTGCGGCGGAACTCCGTTGGTGAGGAGGACGGGATGTACGAGTTCAACCTCACCGAGCACACCAATGATCAGTACAGGGAGAGGTGCGACTGGTTCTCAACCAACGAGGAGTCGCGTTTTAAGAAGGGTCCCTTCGCCTCCATCGACACCTTCGGTGGCAGGACGGTTCTCACTTCGAGGCATCTCTACCGTTACCTCGATGGCGAGAAGGTCACGGTCGATGTAGAGGGTCCGGAGCACTTCAACGCTCTGCTGGAGGAGGAGTTCGGCATCGTGCTCTGATCGTGGAGCCCTGTGTTTCTGGGGGTTCCGGGGTTTCTGCTGACGCCATTTCTTGGGTTACGGGTTCGCATGCGGTTCGCATGCGGGCCATAATCTGATGAGACCATAAGCGACGCTCAGGCCATCGCAAAAGCTGCTCAGGTGCTTCATGCGGTCATATCTTAGAGAAAAGCATTAGAGAAGAGAAGCAGCGAGCAAAAAGAGCCCTCCTACAGTGGCTCATGGATGCCTGGAGGGGCTAGTGGTCGTTTAAACGAACGAGAGATGCTTCCCCTGTTCGCGACACTCCGTCAAATACATATTGATGATTACTTGATACGGCACGCCCGTGCGGGCTGATTCGGCCTTGAAATAGTCGATGTTTGCAATGTCGATGTTCATCGTCACTGGCTTGCGTAGGCGCTCGGTATAGGGGTTCTGGCGGCTGCTACTGAAATCGTATTCTTCCCTCATTTTCTACACCTCCAATATTGGCGTTCCTCGTTCTTTGTTGATTTCCGTGCCGAGATGATACGGATAACCGACCCTTCCTCTCTCATACAGTGAGACACCGTAAGGACGCGCGCCGACATACTCATGCCGATGAGAATGAAGCGTTCCTCGCTGTCCGAGTGGTCGGGGTCGTCGATGATGCGGGCATAGGGGTCATAGAATGATTCGGCCGCTTCTTCGAATGTTACGGCGTGCTTGTCAACGTTCAGTTTGGCCTTGCGGGCATCCCACTCGAATTTTATGTATCCGCTATCAAACATATTTATATTATACATATACAGTAAATATCTATCAAAGCTACCGGTAACAGAAACACTGTCTGATACACCTGAGATCGGCGAGACGAGCTGTATGCGCGACGCGGGGCAAGGTGGGCATGTAGTGCATAGCGGGCGAGAGAGTGTATGGCAAATGCCTAGTGCCGGCCTTACAGGTTGAAACTGACCTCCGGGGTGTAGACGAGCCTCTTCGCGATCGTCTCGGAGCGAAAGAGCGATGCTGTGGTGATAATACCGCTGCATCTGAGGATTCCTTTGGAGAGATCATCTTGCGAGATTCCGCGCAGATCGACTCGGCGGGCGAGCGTCGCATGCGCGCGCATCGGCTTCTGGTCGAACCATATCCCGTCCTCTGATAGCGCCTCTCGCACGTATCCTCCCAGCTCCTCCAGCACATCCGGGTTCGAGAACCCCTGCCAGAGCGTTGCGGAGGACGGCTTGCCGAAGAATCCCAGCCCAGCCAGTTCGGTCTCGATCGGACCCCTCTCGCTCCATCCGCTGCGCTCCGAGATGCCTGCGCTCGACCATCGCGCGATTGCACGCCCGAGGGCCTCTGCTGCGGTATCGGCGCTCGTGGGCTCGACGTCTCCGAGGAAAGCCAGGGTTACGTGCAGGTTTGAGGGGCTGACGAAGCGTCCCCGAATTCTGTCCTGGAGCACTCCGATGTTGCTCTCTAGCACGGCTTGGATCTCCTCTGGCAGCTCTAGTGCGATGAACATGCGCATGGGGTGTCCTCCTGTTTCGGCACTTGACGGTTGGGCCTGCTGCGTTGCGGCACAGCGCACCGTGGCACGACGAGCGGCC
>CAYRYP010000022.1:6606-11245 GCA_964428485.1 uncultured Coriobacteriaceae bacterium | reverse complement strand
GCGATGGAGTCCGCGTCGAGCCCCAAAAACTCGCCCTTCTTGTAGAGGTCCAGCGCGACCGCAGCGATCATCCCCGCGTTGTCGGTGCATGCGGAGAGCTCGGGCAGTGTCACATGCACGCCCTCGGCTCCCATCGCGTTACTCAGGGCCTCTCTGAGCTGCGGGTTGGCCGCAACGCCGCCGCCTAGGCAGAACTCTTTAACACCGGTTTGCCTTACGGCCTCGAGCGCTTTGGCCACCTGCACGTCAACGACGGCCTGCTGAAACGACGCTGCTAGATCCGCGACGTTGATCTCCCTGCCCGCCGCCAGCTCACCTTTGATGTACTCCATAACCGCAGTCTTGAGCCCAGAGAGCGAGAAGCGGAAGTCGTGGCTGTGCAGCATCGCGCGCGGGAAGGCTATGGCGTCCGGGTTGCCCTGCGCGGCGTATCTCGATATCACCGGACCGCCGGGGTAGCCGAGACCGAGCGCCTTGGCGACCTTGTCGTAGGCCTCGCCAACGGCGTCGTCTAAGGTTTGCCCGAGGATTTCGTAGTCTCCCCAGTCCCTCACGTGCACGAGCATCGTGTGCCCACCGGACAGCAGCGAGACCACCATCGGGGGTTTGATCTTTGGGTTGGCGATCTTGTTGGCGTAGATGTGTCCTTCGAGGTGGTTGACTCCGATCAGTGGCAGTCCGGTAGCCCACGACAGGCCCTTGCAGAAGGCCATGCCAACCACGAGTGCACCTATCAGGCCCGAACCCTGTGTCACCGCGATCGCATCGAGCTCGCTCCACCTCAGCGGACGGTCGAGTCCGAGAGCCGTTCCTGCATCCTCCATCGTCTGATCCACCACACCCACGATGGCTTCGGTGTGCTTTCGCGAGGCGATCTCCGGAACCACGCCGCCGAACCTCTTGTGAAAGTCTATCTGGGTCGCCACGAGATCGGCGACCATGCGTCCGCCGCCGTCCACCACCGCAGCGGCGGTTTCGTCGCAGGAGGTCTCCACGGCTAGTATCAGTGGCTTGGCGGCCTCGACCGACTCTCCCTCAAGGTCGCTCTTTTCGGATATGCTCCCATGCGTGATGCCCAGGCTGCTACCCGGTGCCACCCCATCTTCTGGGATGTCATCTACCGAGCTCGGGTCCAGTCCGCCGGGGGTGTCGGACTTCTCCACGAAGTCGACCGGGTTCACCAAGACCCCGCGCATTGGCAGGCCCTTGGCTTTTCGGGCCCGCTCGTTCTCTTCCGCGTCGGAGAGTCGAGTGTAGACCGGCAGTAGCATCTGGGGATCTCCGGAGCCGAGCGCTCCGCGCCTGGCGAGCTCGTGGTAGGCGAGGATGAGTCCCCGCCCGGTGGGGGGCCACATCTCCTGTGGTAGCAGCCCGTAGGAGACGCCAAACCTTTTGCCCATGATCTCGTCGACTGCGTCTGCGAACTTGGCGAGGCCGTCTCCCGTCAGCATCATCACCGCATCGTCGCCCGATCCCACTTCTATCTCGGGGGACGAGTAGTACTCTCCCCAGCGTTCGAGCACCAGCGCCGGCTTGTCCACCGAGTCGTGGTCGAGCCGCGCGACGCCAAGGTCGTCCAGCTCGTAGCGCACGGGGTAGACCTCCTTGCGAAGCGCGTCTCCCAAGACGCCGAGGCGTCCGCGATAGCCGCGCGCCCACGCCTCCCAGGCAACCGCATCGAGCGTGGACACACCATGAAGCGCACACCCCAGGCCGCTTGCGACGCCTTTCGCCGTGGCAACTCCGATGCGCACCCCGGTAAATGATCCGGGGCCGCGCCCGCACACGACAGTCGCGATACCCGACCTGTCCAGGCCGCAGGATTCCATCATCGACTGGATGCTGGAGAGCAGCCTCTCGTTGGCACATCTGCGCGCGGGAATGGCATCGGTGTGGATCATGGCGGCCAAGACGGACTCCCTCGCCGCACCCGCGCTGTCCGTGAGCTCCTGCACCCCGAGCTCTCTTGCTGCACCTAGGGCGATCGCCTCGGTGGAGGTGTCGAAGGCTATAAGGAAGGTGTCAGATGCCATCAGTCGCTCACTTTCGCGGGATCGTTTTCTTCGGCCTGGCCTCTCAGTGTCTCTCGGATCGAGGCCACAAGCTCCTCGCCGCGTTTTCCGTGGCCCTCAAATCTGAGAAGCCTGGCATTTTCCGAGCCGCTGTCATCTGCGAGGGTGATATCGAGCCTCACATGGTCTTCGGGAAGCGCCTCGGGGAACTTGTCCCCCCATTCGATGAGCGAGATGCAGCCCGATTCCAATATCCCGAAGTAGTCCACGTCGTCGAGTTGATCTGGGCTGTCGAGACGGTAGATGTCCCAGTGCGCGAGCGGCGCGTCGAGGGCGCTTCCGTCTGCTGCCGTGTCGTGCATGCGCAGGATGTTGAACGTGGGGCTCGTGACCTCGTCGTCGATCCCGAGTCCTACCGCGACGCCTTTGGAGAAGTGCGTTTTGCCCGCTCCCAGATCCCCGCAGAGCACTATCACGTCGTCTGCTTGGAGCAGGGATGCGATGGCCTTGCCGCAAGCGATCGTCGTCTCTACGCTGTCAGAGCCGATCTCAAAAGCGGCCGCCTCGCTCATAGTGCGCCCCCTTTGTCCGTCTCGCCGCTGCGTGCCTCCTCGAGCTTGGAGGCGGCCTCTGCCTTCCTCTTGCGCTCGACCTCCAGAAGATCGCGAAGGAGCTTGAAGTCCGATTCCATCAGTGGGGCCTTCAATTTGTCGTATATAGCTGCGGCCGGGTGGAAGGTCGGCAGCACGTAGAAGCGTCCTGCGGTGTAGGCTCTGCCTCTAAGTGACGTAATGCCCCGGTCAGTCTTCAGGATGAACCGGGTGGCAAAGTTGCCTAACGTCACCAGGACGTCGGGCTTGATCGCTTTCACCTGCTCGCGCAGATACGGAGTGCAGAGCTCGATCTCGTCGGGTTTGGGATCGCGATTATCCGGCGGTCTGCACTTGAGCACGTTGGCGATATAGATGTCCTCGCGTCTTATCCCCGCGAGTTCTAGGAGCTGGTTCAGGTACTTTCCGGCAGCTCCTATGAAGGGCTCGGCACCCAGATCCTCCTGACGCCCGGGGGCCTCGCCTATGAACATCACCTCGGCGTTGGGGTTGCCCACTCCGAACACCACGGTTGTGCGGGTCTCGCAGAGCGGGCATTTGTGGCAAGTGAGAGCGTCCTCACGCACCTCTTCGAGCGTGCGTGCGCCGGAATGCTCGGACATCTCCTGTGCCTCCTATCCAAAAGATCACGGCGGGCGCTCGGCAGGACCCGCGCAACGGTAACGCTACTTAGCTTACTTAGCTACTTATATATCCTCGGGAGCCTCATCCCAAACCGGCAGGCCAGCTCGTAGTTGATGGTCCCGAGGGCGTCCGCCATGTCGTCGAGGTGGAGGTAGACATCCCCCTCACGTCCTATGACGATCACTTCGTCGCCGATCTCCGGCTCCACGGCGCTGTTGAGCAATGTGGAGCGCTTGTCCACCTCGATCATGAACTGGTCCATGCAGATGTTTCCAACCTGGGGGAAGAATCTCCCCTTGTATATCACGCTCATCCTGTTGGAGAGCTGTCGCGACAGCCCGTCTGCGTATCCGAGCGGAAGGGTGGCGATGGTGACGTTTCCGGGGGAGCGATAGCTGAGATCGTAGCCGACTCCTTCGCCAACTGGGACGTCGTTGAGGGCGATGATGCGCGCATGAACCGACATCGCCGGCCACAGCTCCATCATCCCGCGGGTCACCATGGAGGGGTTGAGGCCGTACATCGCGATGCCTATGCGCACCATGTCGAAGCAGCTCTCCTTGTAGCGGATAGCCGCAGCCGAGTTCGCACAGTGCACGAGGCCTGGGTCGATCTTCATCGCGCGGATCGAGTCGACCGCCTCAGTGAAGCGCTTGAGCTGCAGCTGGAACATGTATGTGTCGTGCCCGTCGGCTGTAGCGAAATGGGTGAAGACGCCCTGGAGGTGAAGCGCGCTGTGAAACGAGACGTTGCGCATGAATTCCGCGACGTCGGAGCACCAAACCCCTATGCGGTTCATCCCGGTGTTGACCGCCAGATGGTACTCGGCCACGGTGCCCCTTGCAGCCGCAGCCTCTCCAAGCGCGACCGCGAAGTCTACCGCGAACACGGCTGGGACGAGGTCGAACTCCAAAATTGCCGGGATCGACTCGGCGGGGGGCTGGGAGAGAATCAGGATCGGTGCCGTGATACCCGCGTTGCGCAGCTCTATTCCCTCCTGAACCGTCGCCACGCCAAGCCAGCTGGCGCCTGCGCGCAGGGCGATTCTGGAGCACTCCACCGCGCCGTGCCCGTAGGCATCCGCCTTGACCATGGCCATAATTTTGGTGCGCGGGGCGATCTTCTTGCGAAACTCCTGGATGTTGTGCGTTATGGCATCGCGGTCAACCTCGATCCAGGCCCATCTGAGTCCTTCGGGCGGTATCGAGTTTATGTCGAAGCCTCTTTGACTGGGGGAATCGACGCTCTCGGCATTGGTCTTCTCGCGCTCCGCTTCTAAACGGGCGTCGGCGGCTTCGTGGCTTGGTGTTCGGAATTCGTTGGGAATGTCTTTGGTGAGGCTATCCGCTTCGTTTTGCGTGTCTTGCACGTCTTCCCATGAGTCGTTCCACG
>CAYRYP010000022.1:0-6506 GCA_964428485.1 uncultured Coriobacteriaceae bacterium | reverse complement strand
GAGTCGTTCCACGCATCGTCCTCGTCCAGGTCGTACTCGTCGACGTTGTCTGAGGCGAAATCATCCCAGATGGAGCTTTGCGACCCGTCCCCGCTCAACGACAGGCCGCCGGATATCACATGGATCTTTCTGCGGATTCCATCGTTCCCGCGATCGCCTCGATCGCTCATAGGGTCTCCTCCCCCTGATCCTGCCGGGCGTCGGGCTCATCGGGTTTCGCCGGGGCTATGTCCCCGAGATCGTCCAGCATCGTTCTCATATTTCTGAACTGTGCGGCTATGCGTTCCGTCGTGGTGGCTTTTTGCTCCTTTGGCTCTGGAACGTCCTCATCGCGAACCGCCGCAGCAGAGGCCACTGCTGTCTTGTGCGTGTAGGAGAGCGAAAGGAGCACCTCCCGCACTCCGGCGTTGGCTGCAACCGCAGCGGCTACTCCTGTGAGCTTCGCCCTTGGGCGACCGCGCCGGGTTCTGTCGACTTCCACGTCGCGAAGGCCCATGTTGGCGCAGTTGGGACCGAGAGCCCTTGACACCGCAGCCTTGGCCGCGAAGGTGAGTGCGTAGTGCACGACTGGGTTGGGCCTCGAATCGCACCATGCACACTCATCTTCGGAGAAGGCCCGCTCCTTTATCCGCGGCGTGCGAGAGAGTGCCCTCTCCATACGCGCGATCTCGATGATCTCGACACCGAGGCCCATCTGATCGCTCTGCTCGGGTTCCGCAGATTCGATGACATCCATATCCATGCTGTCCACGGGCACTGTCTACTCCACCGTCACAGACTTAGCGAGGTTGCGGGGCTTGTCCACGTCGCGACCGTTGATCAACGCTATCTTTCTCGCGAAGAGCTGCAGCGGCACGCTCGCGGTTATCGGGGAGAAGCAGTCGGATATCTCGGGGATGTACATTACGTAGTCGGCGAGGCGGCCGATCTCAGTGTCGCCCTCGGTGGCCACGGCCACGATCTTCGCTCCGCGCGACCGTACCTCCTCGATGTTGCTGAGGGTTTTCTCGTAGGTGGTGCTGCGGGTTGCTATCGCAACCACGGGGACAGTCTCGTCGATGAGGGCGATGGGACCGTGCTTGATCTCACCGGCGGCGTACGCCTCGGCGTGCACGTAGCTGATCTCCTTGAGCTTCAGCGCCCCCTCCTTGCAGGTGACCTCTCCCATTCCACGCCCGATGTACATGATCGAGTGCGCGTCGGCGCATGCTTCGGCGCATGCCTGGATCTCGCTCTCTTGGTGGAGCATCCACTCGATCTGGGAGGGGATGACTTTCATCTCCTCGTAGAGGCCCATGACCTTGTCGGCCGGGAGCATCCTGCGCTCCTGAGCTAGGTACAGGGCCAGCACCGCCATCAGCACATTCTGCGCGAGGAACGACTTTGTGGCGGCCACCGAGACCTCCAGGTTGGCCTTGATGTAGAGGACGGTGTCGGCGATGCGGGTGATGGACGACCCAACCACGTTGGTGATCGCGATGGTGGTGGCCCCGCTGGTCTTGGACTGCTTGACCGCCTCGCGCGTGTCGGCGGTCTCGCCCGACTGCGTGATGGCTATAACCAGCGTCCTGTTGTTGATGATGGGGTCGCGGTAGCGGAACTCCGAGGCGATCTCCACACTCACTGGGATGCGGGTCCAGCGCTCTATCAGCTGCCTGGCTATGAGGCCGGCGTGGTAGCTGGTGCCGCATCCGACTATCGTGATCGCGTCGATGTTCTTGATGACATCGGCGATGGGGTCGAGCTCTGGGAACGAGAGCCTGCCGCCGGCGTCGCGGTCGGCGAGTGTGTCGCGCACGACACGGGGCTGCTCGTAGATCTCCTTGATCATAAAGTCGGGAAAACCGCCTCGACCCGCGGTCTCCGCGATCCAGTCTATGTGGGTGGGCTCTGGGCGCACGGGGTTGCCGTCGATGTCCATGAAGTCGATCCGCCCGTCGTTGTAGAGCACGGCGACCTGGTCGTCGTCGAGGTAGACGACATCGCGGGTGTGGTCGATGAGCGCAACGGTGTCGGAGGCGACGAACGCGCCCTTGATCGAGGTGGCCACCACGATGGGGGAGTCCTTGCGGGTTACGACTATCATGCCCGGGTAGTCGGCATGGATGGCTGCGATACCGTAGGCTCCATCGAGGCGGGCGGTCGCCTTGCGTACGGCCTCCACGAAGTCACCCTCGTAGAGTTCCTCTATGAGATGGGGGATGACCTCTGTGTCGGTGTCGGATGTGAAGGTGTGTCCGCATGATGCGAGCTCTTCGCGCAGAGCCCCGTAGTTCTCGATGATCCCGTTGTGCACGACGGCGATCTTGCTCTTGCAGTCGACATGCGGATGCGCATTGGTCTCACTAGGGGCACCGTGCGTCGCCCACCGGGTGTGCCCGATGCCACAGTTGCCGGAGATCTTCGACTCTTTGACCGCGCTCGCTAACTCGGCGACCCTGCCCTTACGGCAGATGACTTCGAGATTACCTGCGTCGTTGACGGCTATGCCCGCAGAGTCGTACCCCCTGTACTCCAGATGAAAGAGCCCGTCTAGCAGGAACGACTTGCTCTCATCGCTGCCGGTAAACCCAACAATACCGCACATTCATTCCTCGTTTCGGGTTGGGATGTCCTCCTCGCCGCGCTCAAGGCAAAGCGCCCGGCGCGTCGGAATCTTCGTGTAAGCATTGGATTTAAGTATAGACGTGTCTTGTGGTTGCCTGATGGAGGATGCAGACGTGCGGACCCGAGGGCTACGACATCATCGTTCTTGTGCTCGGGACAAATCGTCGGTTGTACTCCTTTCCAGGCTAAAACATTGGGGTAAGCGTAGGATTTGGAGATTGAATCTCCACTTGGGATCAATGATAGAATTCAAGTAATTGTCCGATTGGGGCCATTTGGGTGCGTGGGGGCACGTCGGCCCTGGCATCGAGAATCACTGGATTTATAGGAGTTGTCGCCAGATCATGCAGCTCAGGCGTAAACAGGTTCAGAAGCAGAAGCTCTCGACGAGTCTGAATATCGAGGCCAGACAGGGGATAGAGTTCCTATCCATGACCGCTGCCGAGATACGAGAGTATCTTGCCTGCGTCTCCTCCAACAACATCTTCCTAGATGACGCCGGAGCCACATCGGATGGACTGGATCGCGATGACTACCAGATGGGTGACCGCCTTCTGACCGCATCGACCTTGCATAATCCCGATCCCGATGCGAAGTCGCGTATGATGAACCTCGTGGAGCAGACCAGGTCGATCTCCGATTACATCGAGGAGCTGGTGAGAACCGAGTTTAGTGACTCTCTCAGCATTGCGATCGGCGGTGTGATCGCGGGTTCCGTGGATGATTCCGGGTATCTTCGGATGGACACCGCGGAGATCGCGCAGGCTTGCGGCTCCTCGGAGGAGCAGGTGGAGCGGGTGCTGTTCGCAGTTCTCCACGGCGAGCATCCCGGCATCGGCGCCCGCAGCGTCTCGGAGTGTCTGCATGCTCAGATGGAGGCGCTCGGTCTTGATTCCGAATGGGAACGGACGCTTCTATTCGACCACATCGAGAAGCTTGCGTCGGGCAACTTCGCCGCACTTGAGCGTGAGACCGGCATCCCACGCGGGGAGATCGCCGAGTTCCTTCGAGAGATTCGCCAACTCAACCCCAGGCCCGGCCTATCCGTGTGTGGCGAAAGCACGCAGTTGGTGATACCCGAGATCGAGATCAGGAGGTCGACCACGGACGAGACTTGCCTTGAGCTCTCGTTCTGTGATCCGGTGGGCCTTCAGGTGCACATCAATGAAGAGTACGCCGAACTCTTCTCGCGTGGGAGTTTTGGGAAGGAGTCCGCCAAGGTTCTTTCAGAGCAGCTTAGGCGGGCGAGGGCGATGGTGGCCAACCTCGAGCGACGCCAGCAGACCCTGCTCTCCATCGCCTCGTTCGTCATGAAGGAGCAAAGGGTGTTTTTCACTAGTCCCTCCGGGATGCTTAGGCCCTTGAAGATGGTGGATGCCGCCCAGAGGCTCGACATGAGCTCCTCTACCGTGAGCCGCCTCGCCAGGGCAACATACGTCAAGTCTCCGAGGGGAGTGCACCAGCTTAGGTTCTTCTTCACCGCCTCCGGCGTCAGATCGGTCGCGGCATCAGACGCAGAGATTTCTGCGGGTGTCACCACGGCTGACGAGCAGGTCCAAACGTCTCGGCCGCAGATGGTCTCCAGGGACTACGTCTCCGTGTTGGTGGGTGAACTCATTGGCGGGGAGGATCGCGCCAACCCATTGAGCGACCAGGACATCTCCATGCTCCTCGGACAGCGAGGGATCGAGATCTCCAGGAGAACCGTCAGCAAATACCGCGACGGGTTGGGGGTCCCCTCACAGAAGACCAGGAAGCGCGATTACGCCAGTAACCCTGGCGAGCGTGGGATAGCCATCGCCGCCAGCGCCATGGACATTAAAAAGAGAGGCCGGCGATGAGCGACACCAGAAGCTACCAGTTGATCGACTCCATCGTCTCGGGGTATTCAGACGACATCACGCTGGCGGACATCAGCTCGTCGCAGCTGCGGTGCCAATCCATGGGCATGAAGCCCGAGGACAAGCCCATCGTCAGGATCCCCGGCTCGGTGATGCTTCAGCGCAGGCATCTCGAGAAGGTAGCTATCGACTATCTCGTTGACGACCTGCATGAGTTCACCTCGTCGCTCGGAGGGGTCGTGCTCCACGCATACGACGACGCCGTAGTTGTGAACTATCAGTCCACTTACGTTCTCAACTGGTTTCGTCAGCATGGGATCATGGAGGGCCTCGACCTTAAGGAGGAGTCGCTCGGCACGACCGCCTTCTGCCTGATGAAGGACGGTCGTGAGGAGGCCTGGGTGCACGGTCAGGATCACTACCTTGAGTTTCTAAAGGGCTTCGCTTCCTACTGCACGCGGGTGATAGACGCTGATGGTGCGCTCTACACCTTCATACTCATCCCGGAGGAGAACTTTGACGACAGGGCTGTGAGGTACTTCCGTCTCTACGAGAAGGCCAAGCGCGAGGCCATTCGCCGCTATTACTCGCAGCTTCGGGTTAACTCCTACAGGATGCTTGAGAGTTCCGAGGACTCCCATGTTTCGAACGGGAGCATGTTCGTGGATACCTTTGGCAGGGTGCTGTGGTTCGACGACGTGTTCGGAGAGATGATGGGTGTCATAGGCGAGGAACCCAGCTCGATCGACGCGCGCGAGCTGCTGCCGTGGCTTCCGGACATCCTCCGCAATATGTCGAAGGACGAGTCGAGCGAGAACGGATCCACGATGATGCAGCCCCCTCCGTCACCCGCTCCGAGGACGGTCAACGGCAGATTCGTCGTGTGCATAGGCTATTCCAAGGTCTTCTACCACAACAGCGTCTCGGCGCTTTGCTTCAGGTTCAGCTCCTCTAGGCTCAACGCGTCAAGCAAGAAAAGCAATCCCGACCATGCGATCTATACGTTCTCCGACATAGTTGGGGCATCCACGGTCCTGCGCATCACCCTGCAGCAAGCCCAGGACTCGGCCGTTCGCTCCACCCCGATCCTCTTACTGGGAGAAAGCGGTACCGGCAAGGAGCTCGTCGCGCAGTCGATTCACAACGCGAGCATGCGCAGCAAGATGCCATTTGTTGCGCTCAACTGCTCAAACATGCGCTCTGATTTGGCCGAGAGCGAGCTGTTCGGATACGTTCCTGGGGCGTTCACCGGCGCGAGCAGCACCGGCGCCGTGGGCAAGATCGAGCACGCCGATGGCGGTACTCTCTTCCTCGACGAGGTGGGGGAGCTCTCGGCGGATGCGCAGACGATGCTCCTTCGGGTGTTGGAGGATCACAAGGTGTTCCGCATTGGTAGCAACGTGCCTAAAAATGTGGACTTTCGCTTGATCTGCGCCACCAACCGCAACCTCTGGGAGATGGTAAAGGACGGAAGGTTCAGACTCGACCTCTACTACAGGCTTAATGTCATATCCATTACTCTTCCACCGCTTCGGGAGCGCTATGGGGACATCGAGCTGCTTGCGAGATACTTCGTAGCCAGGTTCGCAGAGGCAAACGATACCGCGGAGCCCGCGGTGGAGCAGGATGCCCTCGAGGCCTTGGAGGCCTACAATTGGCCGGGCAATATCCGCGAGCTTAGGAACGTGATAGAGCGTGCCTGTATATCTGCTGGCGATGGTGACATCACCCTCGAGTGTTTCCCTGCCGACTTTCGTGTCGCTGTTGAGTCCGGTATGGGCAGCTCATTTCCCATCCACGAACACATGTCTTTGCGGGGCGATCGCGTGGCCCAGCAGCCGCAATTGCAGTCTGCCTCGCAGGCTCCGACTGATCTCTCAGGCGCAGAGGGGATGTCGGTGCTGGAGGCAGAGGAGCGCAAGAACCTGATCGCCCTCTTCGTCTCCACCGGAGGCAACAAGTCCAAGATGGCCAAGGAGCTTGGTATCTCCAGGACCACCCTCTACCGCAAGCTCGAGAGATATGGGCTCTCCTAAGCCTGTATCGCGTCCGCCCGGG
>CAYRYP010000021.1:5873-20790 GCA_964428485.1 uncultured Coriobacteriaceae bacterium | reverse complement strand
TATCAGGATGATGACCAGGAGGTCCTTGAACTGCTCGAGGAAGATGATCAGCGCGCTTTTTTGTTTGGCCTCCTCGAGCTGGTTTGGGCCGAATCTCTCGAGTCTGCTTGCGGCCTCGGTGCTGGATAGGCCTTCGGGAGTGGTCTCGACAGATTTGAGGACCTCTTCGGCATTCATACTGAAAAGAGGAGTCCGGGAAATTCGCTGGTTGGTTTGACTTATTCCCTGTTGCTCGGTGCTGTTTTTTCTGGCGTTCAGATCCATGTTGCCCTCGTTCGTGTTCGATCGGTTGGCGATTATGAACCCGCGCTGGAATCCGGTCGGTACCGAGGTCTTCAAGGATCAGGACAAAAGAAAAAGACCCCTGGTACGCCCCTGTACGAAGCTGTGTGCAGCTCCGCTTTATCGCGGGTTACCAGAAAGTCTTGTCACCGTGATATCTTCGGCTCCCAAGCCAAGCGCATGCGCTGGGATGTTGACTATGGGATTGCGACTACTCCCTTTCGGTCCGATCATTGAAGCACTACTCGCACGAATGCGCAATGGCCTTAGTGTAAAAACACAGCAAACTCTTGTTGCCGGTGTTGCCGGCGCGGGTTGTGGTAGGCCCGTGCGATAGGCCTTCCGTTTGCAGATACTTTACAGTCGCTGTTGACATGGAGAAATTGTGAAATTAAATTAGAAGTATCAGATCTTCGGGGCGGGGTGAGATTCCCCACCGGCGGTATAGCCCGCGAGCCCGCAAGGGTTGATTCGGTTAAATTCCGAAGCCGACAGTATAGTCTGGATGGAAGAGGATCTGCGTCGACAGCTAACGATGTTAACAGCAGCGCCCCGAAGTGCGGAAGACCGCGGTTCGGGGCGTTGTGCTGCCCCGTGCCCTGCATGACCTGAGTTGGAGGCACGGCATATGGCCGTTGGTGTTGAGAACGTTGACAGCTCGTGGTGGGAGGGCTCCGAAGAGGAGCGCTACATGCGAATGGCGCTGGCCCTCGCTGAGAAGGGGATGGGGTTTACCAGCCCCAACCCGATGGTGGGAGCCGTGATTGTCAAGGATGGCCGGGTCATAGGCCAGGGCTATCACGAGAGGTATGGCCAGCTCCATGCTGAGCGCAACGCGCTTGCAAGCTGCACCGAGGATCCCGCCGGCTCCACCGTCTACGTTACGCTCGAGCCGTGCTGCCATCATGGGAAGACCCCTCCATGTACCGATGCGCTGATCGAGGCCCGCGTTGCCCGAGTCGTCGTAGGGTCGTCCGACCCCAATCCGCTGATCGCAGGCAAGGGGATTGAGATCCTGCGCGAGCATGGCATCGAGGTCTGCGGCAACGTCTGCGAGGCCGACGCACTCGAGCTTAACGCCCCGTTCTTCCACTTCATAACAACCGGCAGGCCCCTGGTTGTGCTCAAGTACGCGATGACCATGGACGGAAAGATCGCATGCTGCACCGGGGAGTCGCGATGGGTCACCGGAGAGGAGGCGCGGACCAACGTCCATCGGGACAGGCTGCGCTACTCCTCGATCATGGTGGGCATGGGCACAGTCGCCGCTGACGACCCGCTTCTCACCTGCAGACTCGACAACGCCCGCGACCCGCTTCGCGTCGTCTGCGACAGCGGCCTCTCCATCCCGATGGGAAGTCGAATAGTGCAGAGTGCCGGCAGTGTCCGCACAGTCATCGCTACCTGCTCCGACGATCCCTCAAGGGCCTCTGCGTTAGAGCAAGCTGGATGCGAGATATGGCATGTCGGAGGGGAGTCCGGCAGGGTCGACCTGCGCGCGCTCATGGCTAGGCTAGGGGAGGCCGGGATCGACAGTGTCTACATCGAGGGCGGCGCTACGCTGGCGTGGTCGGCGCTCGAGGCGAAGGTGGTCGACAGGGTCCACGCCTACATTGCGCCGAAGATCTTCGGTGGGTCCGATGCCCCGACCCCGGTTGGGGGCAGGGGTGTCGCCCATCCAGCCGACTGCATCGAGCTCGTCGACACGAGGATGCGTAAGCTCGGCGCAGACATGCTCCTTGAAAGCGAGGTGCGCTATTGTTCACGGGGATAGTTGAGGAGATGGGCACGGTCCGCTCCATAATCACCAGCGGTGAGAGCGCCGTGATCGAGATCGAGGGCAACCTCATCATGTCCGACCTCAAGGTCGGTGACAGCGTCAGCACCAACGGGGTGTGCCTCACCGCCACGCGCGTCACGCAAAGCACCTTCTGCGCCGATGTCATGCACGAGACGCTCAAGCGCTCGTCGCTCGGCTCGCTCGGCCCGGGCAGCAAGGTCAACCTCGAGCGTGCGATGGCGGCCGACGGCAGGTTCGGGGGGCATATCGTCTCGGGGCACATCGATGGCACCGGTAGGATCGCCTCAGTCAGACGAGACTCCAACGCCGTGTGGTATGAGATCGCCTGCGACGAGAAGATCCTCCGCTACATAGTTGAGAAGGGCTCGGTTGCGATCGACGGCATCAGCCTTACGGTTGCCAATGTGGGCTCCGGTTCGTTCTTTGTGTCGGTGATCCCGCACACGGCGAGTGTCACGGTGCTTGGGCTCAAGAGGCCCGGTGACGTCGTAAATCTCGAGAACGATGTGATAGGCAAATACGTCGAGAAACTGCTGGCGGGAGGTTCCCCCACGGTTTACGACAGCTCCCGCGTGGCCGGCGCGGCTTCCGGGGGGATAAGCGAGAGCTTTCTGGCTGAGAACGGGTTCATGTAGGAGGTATGAGCACCCGATGGACGGATTCAACACGATAGACGAGGCACTTGAGGCACTTCGCAACGGCGAGGTCATCCTGGTCTCCGACGACCCGGAGCGGGAGAACGAGGGCGATATGATCTGCGCCGCCCGCTACGCCACCACAGAGAACGTCAACCTGATGGCCGTGCACGCACGTGGCCTCATCTGTATGCCCATGGGGCGTTCGGTGGTTGAGAAGCTGGAGCTGCCGCAGATGGTCTACCGCAACACCGACAGTCACGAGACGGCGTTCACTGTCTCCATCGACCACAGGGACACCACCACCGGCATATCCGCCGAGGAGCGTGGCTATACCGCGCGCATGTGCGTCGATCCCGATGCCAAGCCGGAGGATTTTCGCAGGCCTGGGCACATGTTTCCGCTGCTCGCCCGCGACAACGGTGTGTTAGAGCGTCACGGGCACACCGAGGCCACCGTTGATCTGCTTCGCCTGGCGGGGTTGGAGGAGTGTGGGCTGTGCTGCGAGGTCATGAGCGAGGACGGGTCTATGATGCGCAAGACCGAGCTGATGGGACTCGCTAAGGAACTGAACCTTAAGTTCATCACCATCAAGGACCTGATGCACTACCGCAAGTCGCACGACAGGCTGATCGAACAGAAGGCATGCACGCGCCTCCCGACTCGCTTTGGAGACTTCGTCGTTTACGGTTACGTCAACAAGCTCAACGGAGAGCACCATGTGGCGCTCGTGAAGGGAGATATCGGGGATGGCAGGGACATCCTGTGCCGTGTGCACTCCGAGTGCCTCACGGGTGACGCCTTCGGGTCGATGCGCTGCGACTGCGGGGAGCAGCTCGCATCCGCGATGCAACAGATCGAGAAGGAGGGCCGCGGCATCCTTCTCTACATGAGGCAGGAGGGCCGCGGTATCGGACTCATCAACAAACTGCGCGCCTACGAACTCCAGGATCAGGGCATGGACACCGTCGACGCTAACCTGGCTCTCGGCTTCGACAGCGACATGCGCGAGTACTACATCGGCGCGCAGATACTGCGCGACCTCGGGGTCAAGACGATGCGCCTGCTCACCAACAATCCCGACAAGGTCTACCAGCTCTCCGACTTCGGCATCAAGATCACCCAGCGCGTGCCGATCGAGATGCCGGCGACCGCGGAGGACGTGTTCTACCTAAAGACGAAGCACGACCGCATGGGACATCTGCTCGACAACCTTGAGGGTTAAGGGGCACGTCCACCTGCGGCATCCACATGGAAAGGGACAGCGGGGCCGGGACGCACCCGACCCCAGAAAGATCAGGAGGATTCATATGAAGACGATCGAGGGCAAGCTTGTAGCCGATGGGATTCGCGTCGGTATTGTCGCTTCCAGGTTCAACGAGTTCATCACGTCCAAGCTCATCAGCGGGGCGCTCGACGGCCTGAAGAGGCATAACGTCTCCGATGACGACGTGGAGCTAGCCTGGGTTCCAGGCGCTTTCGAGATTCCGCTGATTGCGAAGAAGATGGCTCTCACCGGCCGCTATGACGCGATCATCTGCCTAGGCGCGGTCATTCGTGGCGCGACCCCGCACTTCGAGTACGTCTCGGCCGAGGTCTCCAAGGGCGTGGCCGCCATCTCGCTCGAGACCGGGGTGCCGGTGCTCTTTGGCGTACTCACCACCGATAGCATCGAGCAGGCCATCGAGCGTGCGGGCACCAAGTCTGGCAATAAGGGTTCCGACTGCGCGCAGTCGGCCATCGAGATGGTCAACCTCATCAGGGGAATCGAGGGCTAACGGATGCTTTCCGAGAATGTGCACGACGCGGAGCCGGAGGGTTTCGCGCCTGCATCCGCCAAGGGTCGCTCACATCGGGCGACCCTCATCTTCGATTACGACGGCACCCTGCACGACTGCATCCGCATCTACGCGCCCTCATTTCGTCGCGTCTACGCGTGGCTGGTGAGTAATGGCTACGTGGAGCCCCGTAACTTCTCGGATGGGGAGATAAGCCGCTGGTTGGGTTGGACACCCAAGGACATGTGGGACTCCTTTGCGCCGTTTCTGCCGCAGGATGTGAGGGAGAGCTGCAGCAGGGCCATAGGCGAGAACATGCTGATGGAGATACGTTCGGGCCATGCAAGGCTCTACCCCGGCGTCCCGCAGACGATGGATATCCTGCTGGAAGCCGGCTACACGATGGTGTTTCTCAGCAACTGTCGCACCAATTACAAGGAGGCCCAGAGAGAGGCATTCGGTCTCGACAGGTGGTTCTCGGCGTTTTTCTGCACCCAGGACTTCGACTACATCCCCAAGCAGGAGGTGTTTCCATATATCGCGGAGCGCTTCGAGGGACCTTATGTCGCGATAGGTGACAGGTTCCATGATATGGAACTCGCCTACGCCCACGGGCTGCGCTCGATCGGGTGCCTCTATGGGTTTGGTGAGCTTGGGGAGTTGGATCGTGCAACCGTACGCGTCGACGACATCTCCGAGATTCCGGGTGTTCTCGCGGGCTGGGATGGTCTCTGAGAGATCCCAGCATCGGTTTTGGGCACGGGATTCGCGCTACTTGACGGGCTCGGCGACGACGATCACGGTGTCTGCGCGCATGTTGGGCATGAACGATATCCGTTTGATCGCTCCACCGGTGCCCACGTGCAGGTAGGTCTCGCAGTCGATGCGTCCGCCGTTGGAGTTGACGAAGTCGCGGAAGTCCAGCAGCGTGGTGTGGTGGATGTTTGGGGTCTCGTACCAGGTGAAGGGGATCGCCGAGCCAACCGGCATGCGTCCGTGTAGGGTCAGCCTGCTGCGGTTTCGCCAGTAGCCGAAGTTGGGGAATGTGATGACGATTTTCTTTCCAACGCGCAGCATCTCGTGCAGCAGCTTCAGGGGGTCGCGCACCTGCATGATCGCTAGCGACAGCACCACGATGTCAAACGACGCATCCGGGAACATCGGTAGCCCCTCGTCGAGATCGTGCTTGAGCACCGGGATGCCGCGCGACGCGGTGGCGATGACCTCCTCCTCGTCGATATCCACGCCGTAGACCTCGCATCCCCTGTTGGCGCGCAGCCAGTCGAGCAGAAGGCCGTCCGCGCACCCGAGGTCGAGCACTCTGGAGCCCTCCGATACATGCTCTGAGATCGCTACCAGGTCGGGCCTCGACTCGATCGACTTGTGGTGTTTGGTGTGGGCAGACTCGTCATCGGACGAGGCATCTCCCAGAAACGCCTTGATGTAGCGCGTCTGCACCGGCTCCTCCAAGAGGAAGGAGTCGTGCCCGAAGGGGTATTCCAGCTCCGCGAAGGTGACCGATACGCCGGCAGCCGTCAGGGCGCTCAGGAGCTCCTTCGTCTGGTTGGTGGGGAAGAGCCAGTCGGAGTCGAACGACAGAAGCATCATCTTAACCGGTGACCCCTTGAAGCGCTTTGTGATCCCCTCGGGGGAGTGACAGAGCGAGAAGTAGTCGATCGCGCGAGTGATGTATAGGTAGGAGTTGGCGTCGAAGCGGTCGACGAATTTGTATCCTTGGTGGTTCAGATAGCTCTCGACCTGGAACTCGCGGTCCATCGTGAAGCCGGGCTTGTCACCCATGAGCTGACGGCCGAACTTGCGGTTCATCGACTCCTCGCACAGGTATGTGATGTGCCCGATCATGCGTGCGATAGCCAGACCGTGCGCAGGTGGGTTGGAGGAGTCGTACTGGCCGTTCTTGAAGAGGGGGTCGTTCGTTATTGCTTTGCGCCCCACCTCGTTGAAGGCGATGGACTGAGCGGAGGTGCGCCAGGTGGTCGCGATAGCGATGCAGCGCTCCACCATCTCCGGGTACTTCTTGGCCCACGCGAGGGTCTGCATCCCGCCTAGGGACCCGCCGATTACCGCAACTAGGCGATCGATGCCGAGGATCTCGAGGAACCTCTTCTGCACTACCACCATGTCCTTTACCGTCACCACTGGGAAGTCCATCCCCCAGCGTTTGTCGGTTCCGGGGATCGTGGACGAAGGGCCCGTAGACCCGGAGCAGCCACCCAGCACATTGGGGCAGATGACGTAGTATCTCTCGGTGTCGATGGCCTTGCCTGGTCCTACCAGGCGGTTCCACCAGCCCTCCTTGAACTCGCCGTCGCGGTAGGCATCGGCGACGTGGGAGTTTCCAGAGAGGGCGTGCTCGATAAGGATGACATTGTCGCGCTCAGGGGAGAGCGTACCCCATGTGTCGTAGGCGACCTTCACCTGCGGAAGGAATCTTCCGGAAGAGAGCGTGGTCTCTTCGTCTATGAGCACCGACCCAGAGAAATACGGGACCTCTGCAACGCGTCGCCTGTACTCCCGCTCGGCATCGCTAAGGCCGTCGTCTACAGGATGCGTAGCAGCTGAGGTGATCTCTTCTGTCATGGGTAGCTCCGCTTAAAAACGCGGTCTCGCGAGGTTTGGCGGACCGCAGATTTGACCGTGTTGCGTCGCGCGTGTGAACGCGCTCCCGGATTGAGCCTCGTGGGCGCACCGGGCCTTCGCATACGCATGGTATCATTGCGTTCAGTTGGCCACGGTGGCCATACTGCCAAGCGCGGGCAGGCGTTCCGCGAAGCGATAGGAGCGGCCCGTAATCCCGTTGATTGTGCATGGCGCGGGCGCTTGGCTACAAGGTTCGTCCGGGCGGTTGCCCGGCTGCTTGCAGAGGTGATTCAAAGATGTCCGATACCCCGCTGGTGGGAGTGATCATGGGTTCGAGCTCCGACGAGGAGACCATGAGGCCCTGCATCGAGACGCTCGAGAAGTTCGATATTCCATACGAGATGATCATCGCCTCCGCTCACAGGGCGCCCATGAAGGTCGCGAAGTGGGCTGGCGAGGCAGCGTCGCGGGGGATGAAGGTCATCATCGGAGCCGCCGGCAAGGCCGCGGCGCTTCCGGGAGTGGTTGCTAGCCACACCACACTGCCTGTCATCGGCGTGCCCATCAAGACCAGCGATTTGGGTGGACTCGACTCGCTGCTCTCGATCGTCCAGATGCCCAAGGGCGTTCCGGTGGCAACGGTTGCCATCAACGGGGCGATGAACGCTGCCCTGCTCGCGATCCAGATAATCGCGACCTCGGACGAGGGGGTTGCCGCCAGGTTTGCCGAGTTCAAGGAAGAACAGGCCAGGTAGAGATGGACGGTCGATCATCCAGCTCTAGTCACGAACGCGGCGAAGCTTTCCAGCCTGACGTCAGGAGATTTCTTTCATGAGGCCACTGCCATCTAACAGGCTGGACCCGAAGGTGAAGACCGTCTGGCGCCTGTCCGCCCTCATCGGCGTTGTAGCCTGCAGCGCCGTTGTTCTTCTCATCCTGTGGCTCTGTCGACTCGCCGTCGTCGAAGAGCTTGGGGCTACCTCCGCAGAGGCGGAGGGGTTGATGCTTGCCCTCACGATATGCGCCATCGTGGCCGTCGTTGCCCTGGTAGCCTTCGTGCTGGTGGTTCCACCGATCAGATACATCAGATGGCGATTCGAGGTGGCCCCCGACGAGCTCGACATCTACAAGGGGATCATATGGCGTCACAGGATCATCACTCCGCTCGTGCGCGTGCAAAATGTCGATACTAGGCAGGGGCCGTTGCTGCGTATCGCCAACCTCGCCTCTGTGACGGTCTCCACCGCCGCCGGATCGCACGAGATACCGGGTCTTTCGCTGGAAGAGGCCGACGAGCTTAGGGACAAGGTCGCCCTTCTCGCCCGCCTCGCCCAGGAGGACGTCTGATATGGGCGTGGATCATCGAAGACGCAGACGCGGCAAAACCTCGCCGGCCGATGCACAGCGCCCCGGTGCCAACTCGCCCTCATTCGACGACACGTTCCACGAAGGCTCGAAGGAGAGCCTGACCGGGCCGCGCAGGCTCCACGGTGCGTTCGTCGCGGTGCAGGTCATACAGTCGATTGTTGTCGTCGCTATCGCTGCTATTTGCGTGATCTTGTCATCTGAATTTGACGATGCAGCGGATGAATTCTCCGAGATGATCGCCGGCTGGTGCGTCGGGTGCTGCGTGCTAGCAGCGGTTCTGGTGATCGTCTACTCCTACCTCTTTTACAGGAGGTTTCGGTGGGAGATGACTACCACCCACCTGCTCGTCAGCAGCGGCATCCTCATCAAGAAGAAGACGCAGGTCCCCTACGGGCGAATTCAGACGGTCAACGTCACGGCCGGAATCTTGCACCGGCTGTTCGGCATCGCGACAGTGGCCGTTGACACCGCAGGGGGAACTAACAATAAGATCGTCACAATACACGCGCTCGCGCTCGCGGACGCAGAGGAGCTTCGCGCCAGGCTGTTCGCGCTGAGATCGCACGCCGGCTCGATCTTTGAGCAGACGTCGCCCGCCGACGATACGACAACCGGGGCCAGGGAGAGCTCTGCAAGTGTTTTCGGTGCTTCCGGGGTGTTCGGCGGGGAGAGTGCCGGCGTAGAGGAGATCGTCGATGGAATGGCCGGTTTTCGCGGACTGTATGCCAGCAGTTACGACGAGGTCACCGAGATCGAGCACTCCTACAGGCTCTCTTCTAAGGAGATCTTGCTTGCGTGCGTCGCGTCGTTTGACCTGAAGGCGCTGGCGGTGGTCGTCGTGGGTGTAGCATCTCTGCTACTCGTGGTCCTTACGTTGATTGTCGGGCAGGATGCGTCGACGGTGCCTATGTGGACCGTCACTCTGCTCTCCAACATTGGCGTGATCCTGGTGATCGCGATCTCCGTCGCGGTGGCGCTGGCGTGCTGGGTCATCACGATAGCGGGGTCGTTTCTCATCCTTGGGGGTTTCACCGCCGTAAGACGCGGTGGGCGCATCGAGGTCACATCCGGCCTCATCTCCAGGCGTTCCAAGAGCGTGGCCATCGAGAGGGTTCAGTCCGTGCGGATCGTGCAGAACATCCTCATGCGCCTCATGGGATACGCGCGCATCGAGATTAGGACGGTGGACTCTGCAGCTGGGGAATCGTCCTCCAACGGCAGCGCGTCCATCCAGACTCCGGGGGTCAGGCTTCATCCGCTCGTCAGGCTAGAGGAGGCCCAGGAGGTGGTGACCTCGATGGTGGGAGAACTCTCCGACAGGCCCGCCGAGCACGAGATGTCCGGACTCCCGCTGGTTGCTAGACGGCGATCGGTTGTGAGGAGGTCCGTTATCCCCGGCTTGTGCTGTGCCGCCGTCTTTGCGGTGGTGCTGCTCGCGATTGACTCCTCCACAACGGTCACGACTGGCATGAACCAGGTGCTCGCTGTGTTCTTCACAGTGGTTACCGTGTGCGTGTTTGCAGTTGGGGCGATCTCCGGGCTGTGGGCCTACAAGCGCGCTGCATACGGGCACACCGCTCAGATCCTCGCGCTCAGGTCGGGTACGTTCGGGATGGTACTCGAGTACGTCTCGAGATCGAAGGCTCAGTGGTTGTCGTGTGTCACGAACCCGCTGCAGCGATGGCATGGGATCTGCACGTTCAAGGTAGCTACCGCAGCCGGCATACAGGGCACCAAGCTCAGACTCAGGGATGTGGAGCACGAGATTGGCATGGATCTCGTAGAGTGGATGCGACCGCATGACACCAGGCTAGACTCCGAGGTGGGGTGATGCTGTAGATGCGGGAGGGAGGTAGTCGATCGGTCTGCGGGGGAGCTCTCACGCTTCTCGACGAGAGACGCCGCGACGGAGCCTGCGACTTCAAGGTTATGGTCTCGCGAGGACTCGTTGAGGCTCCCGGATGGCTCGTGTCGGCCACGCTAGCAGCAAGGCCATCACTGGCCGAGCACTCCTGCACGGATGACGAGGGTTCCTGTGGGATTGGTGGTCCGACCACGATGCCACATCTGCTCGAGCACTTGGCCATCGACTTTCTGGTTCAGCTCTGCGGTGACGGGTTCCCGCATGCCGGTTACACCGTGTGGCTCGACAGGAAGCGCGCAATAGCGCGGATAACCCTTGCGTCAGAGGATCATGCGCTCACGGAACGGGCGTTGGATCTTGCGCTCGATCTGCTGGACGATCTTTGGGACAGAGCAAGGGTGGGGGCGCTCGACCGTCCTACAGATGGTCGGAGCCAAGACTAGTCCCACGCGTTCGTCGGGAGGTTTCCGTCGCCGTCGTCGCTGTCCGAGGGCTCGTCTTCCTCTTCGCCTATGCTTTCGAACCCTCCGGACTTCCCCTTGTATCCAAAGGTCTTGGTGCGGTTGATGAGGATCGCCCCGATGACGAAGGGCATCCAGAACACGAGCCCTCTGTAGACGATTCCGATGGCCATAGCGGAGGCGGCGTCGATGCCGAAGGCTGTCATCATCGTGAGGATTGCGGCTTCCACGAAGCCTACCCCCTGCGGGGTGATCGAGATCATCGCGAAGAGAGTGGCAACCACGTAGCCACCGATAAGGGCCGGGAGCAGCGTTACCCCGAAACCGACGCCGCATAGTATGAAGCAGGTGAGCTCGCAGGTGCTCGCTACGATGGAGAACAGGAAGACCTTGACGGCCTTGCGTGGGTTGCGTGAGATCCGCCCGGCGGCGTCGCCGAAGGTGTTCACGAGGTTCTCCGCCCATGGAGCAATCGGCTTGCGCTTGAATCTCACCAGCACCCTGTTCACGAACCCCTCGATGGGCACGAACACCTTGAGCACGGCGCTCGGTTTCTTGTATCCCACGATCAGAAAGCTCGCCATGAGCGCCACCAGCGCGACTACCACCAGTGTGAAGATAAGCCAGGCCGGCTGGAACTGGCCCACAAAGGCCAGTACTAGAAAACCAACGATCATGATGGTCAGAAAGCCGCTCTCGATGGAGATCTGCATCAGTAGCGCGGCGGACGTGGCCCTTCCCGCCGGCACCCCGCGCTTGCGCGCGTCGTCCACCACCAGTGCGATTCCAGAGACGCCGACAGAGGGCGCGACGGTGTTCACGAAGAACATGCCGAACACGAGGTTGATGGTATTACGAGGCCTGATCGTCTCGTTTACCGTGGCGAATGCATTTGAAAACGCAAAGCTCTGCGAGAAGTACTTGCAGAGTTGCGTGAATATGGCAATTACAAGCGGGGCCACCGCGCCACGCTGCATGGTCTCGATGAGCTGGACGAGTGAGTCGCCGCGCATGAAGACCACGACCAGCACGATCACGATGATCACGCCGATTATGAGTTTTCTCATCGACCCTCTTTTGAAATGAGCCCTGAGAGATTATAGTCTTACGAATCGCACGCGTCATGTCCGCGTACAAGACTGTAGGCAAACGCAACGTGGTAGAATTGCAAAAGCTCAAGCGAACATCAAACGTTTCGGACGCGTGCGTGCGCGTTGGAAGTTGGGAGGAACAATGAACAAAGGCGGAGTCTTCGTCGTGGGTGCCCTGATCGGGTTTGCCGTTGGTATCTTCAGTGCGCCCAAGCCAGGTGTCGAGAGCAGGGCCGAGGCGGCCGAGTTTGCCCGCGGGCTCTGGGGGACCGGACAGGAGTACTATCAGCAGGGTGCGCAGCGCTTCCAGAGCGCGGCATCGAACATCCGTCCCAACATCGATCAACGAAACGATCAGCTCCAGGCTAAGATAGACGCCGCTCGCAAGATCATCTCCGAGCAGGTCGCCCGCAACGCCGAGGCAGCCCGCGCAGCTGCCGGGGAAGAGAGGGCCGTTGAGACGGAGATCGCAGCAGAGGCCGAGGCCACCATGCCCGCCGAGACGGAGGAGAAGGCCGAGTAGCGAACAGTCGACCTCAAAGATAAACCGAGCGCCAAAGGGCCCGGAGTTCCATCTGAGTTCAGACGGAAACCCGGGCCGTTTAATCCTCTAAGAGGCATTGCAACATCCCTCCCGTTCACCCTTTTAAGCGGACTCTTTCCCGTCTGAAAGTGTGAAACAGGTTTGACTCTCCACGCGTCACGGACGTAAACTTTACGGGTTCGTTTTCATAAGGCCCCGTGAAAGTCATATGGAAACCACGTCCAGACGTTTTTTTGGAGGAACTTCAAGTGAAGACTTACTATGCGAAGCCCGGAGAGGTCGAGCGTGAGTGGCTTCTCGTCGATGCCGAGGATGTCGTTCTCGGCCGTCTGGCCGCAGAGGTCGCTACCATCCTGCGCGGCAAGAAGAAGCCGCAGTACACCCCGCATGTCGACGTGGGGGATTTTGTCATCGTGATCAACGCCGACAAGGTCAAGGTTACCGGCAACAAGTACACCGACAAGGAGTACTACAGGCACTCCGGATATCCGGGCGGTCTCAAGAAGGAGACCTTCCAGGAGGCCATGGCCAAGCACCCCGAGCGCGTCATCGAGCACGCCGTCTTCGGAATGCTCCCCAAGAGCAGCCTCGGACGCAAGATGTGCAGGAAGCTCAAGGTCTACGCGGGACCCGAGCATCCGCATGCCGCGCAGAATCCCCGCAAGATCGAGCTGGAGGGCTAAACCATGGCTAACAACGACGCAGTCTACTACGGCACCGGCCGTCGCAAGAACGCGATCGCCCGTGTAAGGATCATGCCGGGAACCGGCAAGGTCACCATCAATAAGCGCGATGGCAAGGAGTACTTCGGTCGCGAGGCTCTTCTGACCAGCGCGCTCGCCCCGTTCAAGGTTACCGACACCGTCAATCACTTCGACGTAGTGGCGCTGTGCAACGGCGGCGGCATCTCCGGGCAGTCCGGAGCTCTGCGCCTCGGCATCGCCCGCGCCCTCCTCGAGGCTGGCGATTACCGTGCCGATCTTAAGAAGGCCGGATTCCTCACCAGGGACGCCAGGGTTGTCGAGCGCAAGAAGTACGGTCTGAAGAAGGCCCGCAAGCGCCCGCAGTTCTCCAAGCGCTAACCTGTACAGGTTGCCGGAGCAGAATCTTTTCGGGAGACCGAATCACAGGAGGCGAAGGTCCATTGGAAGTGGCCTTCGCCTTCTTTTTTCGAGTCCGAGCACCGTCTGCGAAGACGGCTGACTATGGAGGTCTTAGATGTCCGATCGCCTGTTCGGTACCGACGGCGTGCGAGGGGTTGCCAACGAGGCTCTGACCCCGAAACTTGCGTTCGATCTTGGAAGGGCCGCCGTCCGTTTTCTGGGGCGCAGTATTGTCATCGGCAGGGACACCCGCAGAAGCGGGGGGATGCTCGAGGCTGCGCTCAGCGCGGGCATTATGTCGTGTGGGGGAGACGTCTTTCTTGCTGGGATCATTCCGACCCCTGCCGTCGCCCTTATCACCGCCAGCGGAGACTACGATGGCGGCATCGTCATCTCTGCCTCCCACAACCCGCCCGACTATAACGGAATAAAGTTCTTTAGCGGAACTGGCTTCAAACTTCCCGACGAGCTCGAAGACCGCATGCAGGCCTATATCGAGAGCGGGTGCCCTGCGGACGAGTTGGTGACAGGACAGGGCATAGGGATGGCCCATCCCATTCCCGATGCCGAGGAGATCTACATCTCTAATGCGGTCAGTGCCCTGCATGACCAGGGGATCGACCTTACGGGGATGAAGATTTTCGTGGATTGCGGATACGGAGCATCTTACCGCACCACCCCTGAGGCCCTGCGCAGGCTAGGAGCTACGGTGGTTGCTATCAACACCGAGCCGGATGGGGACAAAATCAACGTCGGTTGCGGTTCCACGGATCTCTCGCAATTGAGAGAGGCTGTAGCGTTGTTTGGCGCCGATCTTGGACTTGCGCACGATGGGGACGCAGACAGACTCCAGGCGGTGGACGAGAATGGCGACGAGATCGATGGCGATCAGATCGAGGCGATCTGTGCGATTGACATGCGCGACAGGGGTGTTCTTAAGAACAACACCGTGGTCACCACCGTCATGTGCAACCTGGGGTTCCGCAAGGCGATGGAGCGCGAGGGGATAGCCGTCGAGACTACCTCCGTTGGAGACAGGTACGTCCTAGAGAGGATGCGCGATGGCGGCTTCGTGCTCGGGGGCGAGCAGTCGGGGCACATGATCTTTCTCGAGCAGAACACCACAGGGGACGGCCTCGTCACGGCTCTCAACCTCCTTGCTGCGCTTAGGAGGTCCGGCAAGAACCTGAGCGAGCTCGTGAAGGTCATGGAGAGGTTCCCACAAGCTCTCGTCAACGTCCCAATCAACGACAAGGGGATCCTGGAGAGATCGAGCGTTGTGGCGGACAGCATCGAGGCTGCTCAGGGCCGTCTCGGCTCCGATGGAAGCATCCTTGTGAGGCCATCGGGCACAGAGCAGCTAATTCGTGTGATGGTGGAGGCCTCAGA
>CAYRYP010000021.1:0-5773 GCA_964428485.1 uncultured Coriobacteriaceae bacterium | reverse complement strand
CAGCTGGCGCCTCCCGTGTTGCCGGAAATGGTGCGCTCGGTCCTAGTTCCGATCCAAACTGCAGTTGAGAGCTGCGGTGTGTACCCGCAGTACATCGAGTCCCTGTAGTTCTGTGATGTTCCGGTCTTGCCCGCGGAGACCTGCCCCGACAGCCTGGCCGACGAGGCGGTTCCGCTGGTCACGACCGTCTCGAGGACCTCTGTGGCCGCATGCGCGACCTCGGGGGTGAGCACCTGCTCGCCCTGCAAATCCTCGGTGGCGTCGTAGATGACTTCTCCTCCGCTGGAGATGATCTGAGTGATGAACTTGGGCTCGTGGTAGACCCCGCCAGATGCGAGCGTGGCAAAGGCAGAGGCCATCTGGAGCGTGTTGACCCCCTGTGTTCCTAAGGTGATGGATGGCACGGCCTCCAGTTCGCTGGTGATACCCATTCTGTTCGCCACCTCGACGACCGCATCTGCGCCGAGGTGAGTTATGAGTCTCGCGTACGCGGTGTTGGACGATATCTGTGTGGCTTGCTGGATGGTTCTGGTGCTGTAGCTGGTTCCGCCGAAGTTAGACACCGTCCAGCCGTTCAAGGTCACGGGAGAGGAGCAGCTGATCAGGGTTTGGGGGCTTATCCCCGCTTCGATCGCCGCCACTAGGGTAAACACCTTAAAGGCAGACCCAGCCTGGCGCGAGGCTTGAGTGGCGAGGTTGAACTGGTCGGTGTAGTAGTCTTTCCCGCCAACCAGGGCCACCACGTAGCCGGTGTCTGGGTCAATCGAGGTGAGTGACGCCTCCACGTCGTCATCCATCGTCGCGAGCTTCTGATTGCAGGCATCCTCTGCAGCCTCCTGTAAGTCCACGTCTAGGGTCGTGTAGACGGTGAGTCCGCCGGAGTAGACCACTTCGGCGGAGTACTCGGACAGTAGCAGTTCGCGGACCCACGAGGTGAAGTACGGGTACAGGTAGATGCCGTCGTCGGAGGTGTCGGGGGCGGGGTTGAGCCCGAGGTCCTGTGCGACCGCCTCGTCGTATTCCTCCTGCGTGATCATGTCGTTGGAGAGCATCCTAGCCAGTACCACGTTTCGTCTCTCGAGTGCGGTTTCGGGGTAGTTCTTGGGGTTGTTGTAGGTGGGGGACTGCGGGATCCCGGCTATGAGCGCGGCTTCGGCCAATGTTAGATCCTGAGCGCTCTTGTTGAAGTAGTGCCTTGCCGCAGCCTCCACGCCGTATGCGCCGTCACCGTAGTTGACGGTGTTCATGTACATCGTGAGGATCTCGTCTTTCGAGTAGATCTTCTCCAGCTCGAGGGCGAGATACGCCTCGCGGACCTTCCTCTCGATCGTGATGTCGTTCATCTCGCTGAGCAGCAGGGTGTTCCTCACCAGCTGCATCGTGATGGTGGAAGCGCCCTCCTCGGTTTCGCCCGACATCAGGTTCACGAACATCGCGCGGATGACTCCCGTGATATCGACACCGTTGTGCTCGTAGAAGCGCTCGTCCTCGACCGCGACGGTAGCGTCTTTCAGGTACGAGCTTATCTGGTCGGATTCCACTGGGTCGCGGTCCTCCAGGTAGAGCTCTGCGAGAAGTGTCTCGCCATCTGAGGCGTATATGCGGGTCTTCTCCGACTCGCTGTAGATCTCTATGTCGTTGATGTCAGGGAGATCGGTGAGCCAGTCGCTCACCAGGGCTGTTGCGACCGTGGCGCCGATCGCCATGATGGCGACGAGCGTGACGATCGCTCCGGTCACGATGCGAAACGCGCGGCTGTGCTGCTGCCGCGAGCGTCTACGTGAAGAAGAGGACATCTAAGCTCCTATGCCGTCCTGCAAGACATTCATGCCTGAAGGGGGCCACTCAGATGGCCCCGAGTCGAGAAAACACCGACCGGGCATGATCAGACACGGATTATAACAAAGGGAGCGTTGCCGGAACCTTCAGCAGCGCTCCCGCACCCTTGTGCACGGGCGAATGAGTTACGTGTGCATTCAGGCTTCATGGTTTGGGCAACGAAGCCCTACTAACCCTCCATCAGTGAGTAGATCTCCCTGATCTCCTCGGCTCCGAGGGTGCATCCGAACGACGGGATCCGCCCGGTGCCGCCGTTGGTCGTGAGTGCAATGATGTCGTCGTACTCGTCGGGTGTGACCCCGAGGTCGGAGAGAGTGGAGGGCATACCCCACGATGCGTACTCAGCACGCATGGTCGCTATCGCGTCCATGATGGCTTGCGACTTCTCCTCCTCCGTAGATGCGGTTCTGTGTGGGTCGGCGCCCCAGACGTCTCGCGCCCAGGTGTAGAAGCGTTCGATGCCCTTCGTGTACTCATGCTCGCACCATGCAGGGAACACGACCGCAAGTCCCGCTCCGTGGGCGATCTCGTCGTGCATACCGCTGAGGTCGTGCTCGATCTTGTGGGCTGTGAAGGTCATGTTCCTTCCGCACCCGGTGAGGCCGTTGTGGGCAAGCGACGAGGCCCACATGATCTGGGCGCGTGCGTCGATGTTCTCGGGATCGTTCATGAGTATCGCAGTCTGCTCCCGCACCGTGCGCAGAATTCCCACCGCGATGGAATCGGTGATGGGGGTGGGATCCTCGCAGGTAAGGTAGCGCTCCATGGTGTGCATCATTATGTCCACCGCGCCCACGGCGGTCTGATACGGTGGGACAGTTACGGTTTCGGTCGGATCCATGAAGGCCACCACCGGGCGGTTCGCGTCCTGGTTGGTGGCGCGCTTGAGGTTGCGCTCTGGGTCGGTGATGACACAGGAGTTGCTCATCTCCGACCCTGCCGATGACATCGTCAGCACCACTCCCACGGGGAAGGGGCGCTCCGGCTGTGCACCCGTCTCGATGACCTCCCATGGGTCGATACCACATCCAATTCCAAGCGCTATGGCCTTGGAGGAGTCCACTACGGATCCGCCGCCTACTGCCAGTATCATGTCGACGCCCTCGTCGAGCGCCAGTCGCAAGCCCTCCCTTACCAGGCCGATCTTAGGGTTGGGCTGTACGCCCCCGAGCTCGACGTGAGAGATGGAGACCGAGTCTAGCTGGGCGAGGATCTTACCGAGGAGTCCGGAGGCCACTACCCTGTCGCTGCCGTAGTGAACCAGCACCTTGCCGATCCCCATGGAGGAGAGCGTCTCGCCGATCCTGTCGTTGGCGTCTGTTCCGAAGATGACCCTGGTGGGGGTGTAGTAGACGAACGTTTCCATGTGAGAACTCCTTTCCGCCCTGTTCGGCGGTGCACGATGTCACTCGCCGCATGATAAACGCAACATCGGCGTGTGCGGTTGATAATCGTCAAGATCTTATAAAAAACTTGATGTAAATTGCATGAGGGCCGGGGTGAAGATGGAATCTCGCCGGGGTGAATCCCGGCACGTCTGCACCAGCTGCCCTTAGGAGGAACATGGACCTTAGCCTAGCCGCAGTGCTGCCAGAGATACTATCCAACCCCATTCTTATAGTCATTTTGGTTCTGGCGATAGGCACCATCGTCGTAAACGGTGCCACGGACGCCCCTAATGCTATAGCCACCTGCGTGGCCACACGGTCGATGTCGCCCGGACGCGCGATCATCATGGCCGCCCTCTTCAACTTCCTGGGTGTCTTCATCATGACCTTCTTCTCCACCGCTGTGGCACATACGGTTCTGAGCATGGTGGATTTCGGCGGGGACAGCCGAGTGGCGCTCATCGCGCTGATGGCGGCCATGGTCGCGGTCATAGTATGGGGCGTCGTGGCCTGGGTGTTTGGCCTGCCCACCAGCCAGTCTCACTCCCTGGTTGCGGGAATTACCGGCGCGGCGATTGCCCTTCAGGGCGGTTTGGGCGGCGTCAACTTCGGCGAGTGGGTCAAGGTGCTCTACGGTCTCGTGGTCTCCATTGGCATAGGATTTGGTCTTGGGTGGCTGCTCACAAAGGCGATAGGGTGGCTCTGCCGGGGTGTGGACCACCGCAGTTCCCAGCCGGTGTTCGGCAAGCTCCAGGACATCGCCGCCGCGGTGCTGGCGTTCATGCACGGCGCTCAGGATGGCCAGAAGTTCATGAGTGTGGCGCTGCTGGGAATAATACTCGCGGTCGGTGGAGATAGCAGCCAGGGGATGGACTTCCCGCTGTGGATCATGATCCTCTGCTCGCTGTCGATGGGACTTGGAACCGCCATCGGGGGTAAGAAGATCATCAAGAGCGTGGGCATGGATATGGTCAAGCTCGAGAAGTGGCAGGGGTTTTCCGCAACGGCCGCAGCCTCTGTGGCCATTTATGTCTCCACGATCTCCGGCCTGCCGATCTCCACGACCCACACCAAGACCACCGCGATCATGGGCGTAGGCTCGGCAAAGAGGCTCAGGGCTGTAAAATGGGGTCTAGCTAAGGACATGATCTGGGTCTGGGTGCTCACCTTCCCAGGCTGCGGATTAATCGCCTTTTTGCTCACATTTCTGTTCTCCGCGATGCTTGGGTAGCCCAGACAGACGGCTCAGAGCTGGTTGCAAGCCGGGGACCCGTTGCGCGTGGACCGCTTTGCAAGGAGGAAACCGTGCTTTTTTCTAACATCATTGTTGTTGGTCCGGACATGGAGTGCACCGACGGATGCTTCGTCGGTGTGCTCGGCAACACCATCGACTACGTGGGTACCGAGATGCCGGAAGCCGACTACGGAGAGGTATACGACGGCAGAGGCAAGGTTCTGATGCCGGGGCTGGTCAACGCTCATACCCACTCCACGATGACGCTTCTGCGTGGATACGCCGAGAACCTTCCGCTACAGAGGTGGCTCCAGGAGAAGGTCTGGCCCTTCGAGGCTCGCATCGATGACGAGGCCGCCCTTTGGGCCACACGCCTCGCGATCGCCGAGATGCTGCGCTTTGGAACCGTTTCGTTCACCGACATGTACACATTTGTGGACTCACGCGTGCAGGCGGTGGGGGAGTCCGGCATCAAGGCTAACCTTTCCCACGGCGTGTTGGCGTTCGATCCCTCCATCGAATATCGCGACATGCCCGATCGCGGCATCGTTGAGCGGATGATAGCCGATCATGACGGCGGTTTCGACGGCAGACTCAAGGTTGAGATAGGCCCGCATGCCGAGTATGACACCAGTGAGAGGGCGCTACGTGGGATCGCCGAGCAGGCGGCCGAGCATGGGGTTGGCATCCACATCCATGTGTCGGAGACCCAGTCCGAGCATATGCAGTGCATGAGCAGGCATGGAGGCATGACCCCGGTGGCCTTCCTCGAGCAGGTGGGGATCCTCGACAGCCCCGTTACGGCCGCCCACTGCGTGTGGTGCACCGACGAGGACCTGGCGATACTTCGTGCCCACGATGCGACCGTGGCCACGTGCCCGGCGTCCAACCTCAAGCTCGGCAGCGGGGTTCCCTCGACGCTGTCGTTTGCGAGGTCGGGCGTGAACATCGGGATCGGCACCGATGGCGTGTCCAGCAATAACGCGCTCAACGTGTTCAGGGATATGTACCTCGCGGCGATTGCCTTCAGGGGCGTCGAGCAGCAGTCCTTCGAGGTGACCGCTCAGGATGTTCTGCGTGCGGCGACAGCGGGCGGCATGCATGCGCAGCGCCGCGTCGATAGCGGCACGATCGAGGTGGGCAAGCGCGCCGATCTCGTCGTAGTCGACCTAGACAACCCCTGGACCTCGCCAGCTGATGACGTGGTCTCTACGCTCGTGTACTCGGCCCAGGGCACCGAAGTGGTGCTCACAATGGTGGACGGTAATGTGCTCTACCGCGATGGGGAGTGGCCGACGATAGATGTGGAGCG
>CAYRYP010000020.1:15686-20929 GCA_964428485.1 uncultured Coriobacteriaceae bacterium | reverse complement strand
ACCGCGCCGCACAGAAGCATCTTGCGGTTGTTGCCGAGAATGGAGCGCAACATCAGCCAAACGCCAAGCGGGAAGCAGAGGGTGACGATAACGAAGTTGACGACGTTTATCGCAAGTGGAATTGTCACGCCGAGCGCACTCACCACCATCGCGCACAGACAGTACCATGCCGAGGGATAGAAGTTCCCGGCTGGAATGGGGTTGAGGGAGGTGCCATCGGAGGTGGTATCGAGGTATAGATCGAAGCCTAGTCCGCTCCAATCCCCGGTCTCTATGAACATGCGTATTGCGGCGATATGCTGCACATTGTCGTATTCCTGCGAGAACGCGTCCGCGCTCCCTATGCTGGAGAGGAAGGCATAGGCACCGACCGCCAAGCCTACGACGGCGAACAGACCAAGCACCACCCAGTCGCGCCATGAGTCGCGCCCGTCGAACACCCGCCGACCAGAAGCTGCACGGCGTCCCGTCCTGAACCTGCGTATTGCGAGGGCGGCTGCGAGCACCACCGCGCATACCGCCGCAAGAGGCAGGAACATCAGTTCCCACGAGCTGCTGACACCGATCTTGGAGAATATCATCCCCAGGATGCTGTAGGCGGCGCTCGAAAGTATGGGCGAGGCGGCCAGCGCCATCGTGGAGCGCATCCCGATGGCTCGAAAGAACAGAAGCCCCGGAAGGAACAAAAAAACCGCGAAAAGCACAGCGGAGAGTGCGAACATGTCCCACATGAAGACCTCCAGTCGATGAGTTCTCCACCATCACGTGCCCGCACGCCAGCGACGCGCATAGGGCACACAAACCTAAATCATAGTGGAAGTGAGAGACCCGGATGTCGGGGGCTTGCTTCAAGCCCCCGGAGTGCTCTACCGGCTCATAAAACCTCGCGAGGTCACTTCCCGCGCTTTATCCTTCGCCTGAGCCCCACAATCACGCCTTTAGGATCGGCGGAGCCCATGGACTTCGTGTCCCGCACCTCATCCGGACTGACCTCGCCGCTCTCCACCTCCTGCCCCATGATCTTTTCGATCATATCGTCGGTGCCGCTCATCGCGCGCGGAGGCATGACCTCGAAGGGCACGGACTTGGTGAAAAGGCTCACTACGGGAACTATCACGAGCGAGACGAGCATCGCAAGGGCCCCGCAGTTGATGGGCGTGGTGAAGGAGAAGATCATGTTGACAACGGTGAGACCGACCCCGGTGATGAAGCTGGCCCACACCCCCGCCTTGCTTATGCGCTTGCTGTAGATTCCCCAGAAGAACGGACCGAGG
Organism: uncultured Coriobacteriaceae bacterium; assembly: GCA_964428485.1. Lineage (GTDB taxonomy): Bacteria > Actinomycetota > Coriobacteriia > Coriobacteriales > CADBOM01 > CAZPAN01. Next base: position 19,655 of record CAYRYP010000020.1, on the reverse strand, counting down.
AACGAGCCGGCGAGCGCTCCCCAGCTCACGGACATTAGCTGCGCAATGAAGGTGACCGGCGAGTTGTACTGTACGAGTGCAAGCACCGCCGATATCGCGACGAACACAACGATGAGGCCGCGGATCCACCTAAGCTGGCGCTTCTCGTCCATCTCCTTAACGATGTTTCCTTTGACCATGTCCAGGGTGAGCACCGAAGACGATGTGAGCACCAGAGAGCTGAGCGTGCTCATGGAGGCGGAGAGCACCAGCACGATAACCAAGCCGATCAGCAGGTCGGGAAGACCGGAGATCATCGTGGGGATGATGGAGTCGTAGACAGGGGTGCCCGCAGATCCCATCTCAATCTGCCCGGAGTAGAGGCGGCCGAACCCGCCGAGAAAGTAGCTGCCTCCCGCCACAATCAGGGCGAAGATCGTCGAGATGATAGCGCCCTGCTTGATTGCCGATCCGCTCTTGATCGCATAGAACTTCTGCACCATCTGAGGCAGTCCCCATGTTCCCAGACTCGTGAGGATGACGACACCTATGAGTCCGAACAGATCTGGACCGAACATCGATGTGAACGCACCCTGCATCTCAGTTCCGTCGGCCTGGATCTGCGACAACGAAATCATAGCCTCGGAGAAGCCACCATTTTGCGCGAGGACCACCGCCACCACGGCGGTGATACCGAAGAGCATGACGATGCCCTGGATGAAGTCGTTGAGCACCGTTGCCATATAGCCCCCGAGCACCACGTATACGCACGTGATCACGGCCATACCGACGATGCACACCTCGTAGGGGATGCCGAAGGCCATCTCGAACAGGCGAGAGAGGCCGTTGTAGACGCTGGCGGTGTAGGGGATCAGAAAGACAAATATGATGCCCGCCGAGGCAATGCGCAGAGACTTGCTGTCGAAGCGCTTGCCGAAGAACTCTGGCATCGTGGAGGCGCCAAGGCGCTGGGTGACCTCACGGGTCCTCGGACCTAGGACCCACCATGCGAGAAGGCTGCCCAAGATCGCGTTGCCGATGCCGATCCACAGCGCGGAGACACCGTAGCTCCATCCGAACTGCCCGGCGTACCCGACGAATATCACCGCGCTAAAATAGGAGGTCCCGAATGCAAACGCCGACAGCCACGGCCCCACATTCCTGCCTCCTAGGATGAACCCGTCAACGTTTGCCGCGTTGCGTCGGCAGTAGATGCCGATTGCCACCGTCACACCAACGAACACGGCAAGCAGCGCGATCTTCTCGACCATTTACTCTCCCTTGAATACGAACAATCAGACGCAAGGTCGAAGTATAAAATTGGGTCCGCTTTAGATTCACTCTCGAAAAGGCGTAAAACGGTGCGCGTAACGGAACAGCCCCATAAAAACGCCACAAAGTGCCATCTGGGAGCATCTCGCCTCATGCGCGAGCCTTCGGCGTCATATCGGAACAAAAGGCAATCTGCGAATGATAGGCTAACCTTGACCGACAAAATAGCATCGGACATATCGAACATCAGGAGGACGGTATGGAGCGCAAAAACGCCTGGAAGACCTACACAGAGGAGGAGCTCGCCGAACTCGAGGAGCTTAGTGCGAGCTATATCGAGTTCATCTCCGACAACAAAACAGAGAGGGAGTGCGCCGCTACAGCGATAGAACTCGCTGAGGCAGCTGGGTACCGTCCACTCGAAGAGTTTGTCGAAATAGGTGAGAGCGTAGGCGCGGGCAGCAAGATCTGGGCCCACACCCGCGGCAAGGCACTCGTGTTGGTGCACGTTGGAAGCGAGCCCTTCTCGGCCGGCATGAACATCCTCGGCGCCCACATAGACTCCCCGAGGCTCGATCTCAAGCAGAACCCACTCTACGAGAGCAACGACCTGGCCCTTCTCGATACGCACTACTACGGGGGCATCAAGAAATACCAGTGGGTCACCTTACCGCTGGCGATACACGGCGTTGTGGCCAAGTCCGACGGAAGCGTGGTTGACGTGGTGATAGGCGAGGACGACTCCGACCCTGTGTTCTGCGTCACCGATCTTTTGCCACATCTGGGCAACGAGCAGATGCAGAAAAACGCAGCCAAGGTAATTGATGGCGAGGCACTCGACGTGCTGATCGGAGGTCGTCCGCTGGTGATCAAGCCTGAGCAGGACTCGAAGGACGATGACGACGATAAATCTGAGGACGATTCCAAGCCCGAGTGGGAGAAGGCCGTCAAAAAGGAGCCCGTCAAGGCGATGGCACTCAAGCTCCTCGAGGAGAAGTACGGCATCTCCGAGGAGGACTTCCTCTCCGCCGAGCTTGAGGTGGTTCCGGCCGGACGCGCCCGCGAGCTCGGATTCGATCGCAGCATGGTGATCGGCTACGGCCAGGACGATAGGGTCTGCGCCTACACCAGCCTCATAGCGCAGCTGGGCATCGACGAGCCAAGCCGCACGGCGGTGACGATCCTCGTGGACAAGGAGGAGATCGGCAGCGTCGGTGCTACGGGGATGGAGTCGATGTTCTTTGAGAACACGATCGCCGAGATCATGGAGCTCGCCGGAGAGGGCGGCATGCTCCCCTTAAAGCGGGCGCTTGCTAACTCGCGCATGCTCTCCTCCGATGTCTCCGCCGGATTCGACCCATCATACGCGAGCGTGTTCGAGTCCAAGAACGCAGCGTATCTCGGACGCGGCCTCGTGTTTAACAAGTACACCGGAGGCCGTGGTAAGAGTGGCAGCAACGACGCGTCCGCCGAGTTCGTCGCCCGCGTTCGCAAGGTGATGGACGACGCCGGGGTGGCCTTCCAGACCGCCGAGCTCGGCAAGGTCGATGCCGGTGGCGGTGGGACCATCGCCTATATCCCCGCGCGCTACGACATGGACGTCATCGACAGTGGGGTCGCGGTGCTCTCCATGCATGCCCCTTGGGAGGTCACCAGCAAAGCCGACATCTACGAGGCACGCAAGGGCTACGCGGCGTTCCTGCTGGGGGCATAGCAGATGACCGTCCGGGCTGAGCACCGAAGGGTGCTTGTAGCGATGAGCGGAGGAGTGGACTCCGCCATCGCTGCCTGGACCTTGATGCGGGAGGGCTACGAGTGCGAGGGGGCGACGCTACTCCTGCGCGACGACCCCTCAATGAAACGCGATGTAGAGGAGGCCGCCACAACGGCCGCCATGCTTGGAATCGCACATCACGTGATCGACATGCACGAGGCGTTCGAACAACGGGTGGTGGAGCCGTTTTGCCAGGCCTACCTCGACGGACTCACCCCGAACCCCTGTGTGGAGTGCAACAGGCGCGTGAAAATTCCTGCCTTTCTCGACCACGCCCTCTCGATGGGCTTCGATGCGATGGCCACGGGCCACTACGCAAGGGTGAAGCGCGATACCCGCGGCAGGTTCGCTCTGCTGCGCGGGCTCGACCACTCGAAGGACCAGGCCTATGTCCTGTGCCATCTGAGCCAGCGAGAACTCTCCCATCTTCTCCTTCCGATGGGAGACCTCACTAAGAGCCGCACACGCGAGATCGCCACAGAGCTCGGGCTCACTTGCGCGAATCGCCCGGACAGCCAGGACATATGCTTTATCCCCGACGGGGACTACGCGGGCTTTCTGGAGAACAGAACCGGCGAGCCGCTCAAACCCGGAAGCATCCTGGATCCGGACGGGGCGGTAGTGGGAGAGCACTCCGGATGCGCCAGATACACCATCGGGCAGCGAAAGGGCATAGGAGTCGCGCTCGGCTACCCCGCCTACGTGATCTCCAAAGATCCCGCGAGCAACACCATCACCGTGGGCCCGCGAGAGATGCTGTGCGCGAGGGGAGTTATGGTGTGCGATTGGAATTGGATCGGCGGCGTGCCGCAACACACCGTTAGCGCAGAGGTCAAGGTCTCGTACAGGCAAAACCCTGCCCCGTCTTCAATCGAGCTTGCAAAGACCGGCGAGGTTCGCGTGCTCTTCGAGCCAGATGGCGATAGCGCCTCGATGCCTTCTCC
>CAYRYP010000020.1:10920-15586 GCA_964428485.1 uncultured Coriobacteriaceae bacterium | reverse complement strand
CGAATTACCTCGTGTTTTTCATAGGGCTTAAATCACAGCATGCTTTCTTTGCAAAACCCATTCCTTTGTGCTTTAGGCACATTGCACATTAAGAGATCGATGGTTGTGCACCATTACCCCACTCGTTCTGCACCTAAAAAATAAAGTGGATTTAAGATTCGCGTCCAAGGGGGTGGCGCAGAAAGGAGCGGCACATGAAGAAGAGTGATCTCAGGATCCCGGCAATAAGCCCGAGATACGAGGAGACCGTCCACGACTACCCGATCTCTCGGCGCGAGAACTTAATGATGACGATGAATCATGAGAAGCCGGTCTATATGCCTAGCCTTTTCGGGGCATGCCAAATCGTGACGCTCCCCTACAACGGGGACATGCCCTACAAGATGTTCGAGGAGAGCAACGACTGGTTCGGCGTCAAATATACGGTCTCGGAGGCCTATGGATCCAACACCCCTGTGCCCGGGATGATGGACACGGTCGCGGAGTGGGAGGAGAAGATCAAGTTCCCCGACCTCGACGCAGTTGATTGGGTGATTCCGGAGGGCTTTGTCCGTGACGAGTCCAGGGCCCTCATGACCATTTATGGCAACGGCATGTTCGAGAGGCTTCACATCTTCGAGGGGTTCGAGAACGCGCTGATCGACCTGCTCGAGGAGCCCGAGGCCTGCAAGGACTTCTTCAACGCGATCATGGACTACAAGATCGACCTGTTCCGCCGCATGGACGACCTATTCGACTTCGACATCGTCATGTATAACGACGACTGGGGAACCGCAAAGGGGCCGTTCTTCTCCAAGGAAGTGTTCGAGGACCTCATCTTGGAGCCCAGCATCCGCTACGCCGAAGCGGTCCATGAGCGCGACTGCAAGCTCTTCTTCCACAACTGCGGCAAGATCGATATGTTCATCCCATATCTGGTCGACGACATCAAGGCCGACGCCCTGGAGATCCAGACCATCAACGACTACCACTGGATCCTGGACAACTACGGCGACAGAATCACCCTCGAGATGAAGCCCGACAACTATGTCATGTACGATCCCGACACCACCGTCGAGGAGATCAAGGAACACGCTAGGAACATGGTCGACGAGTTCGGGGCTACCGCGGTGCCCGGCTCCGGCGTCATCAACAAATCCGCAGCCTGCAACGCCGAGCTACACAACGCGTTCCTAGACGAGATCTACACCTACAGCCTCGAGAAGTACAAGACGCTGAGGTAGCCACGCATCCAGCTCCTCCAAAAAGGCGTCTTGCTATTAGCCGGCCCGGACTGGTTTAAGGTCAGGGCCGGCGTTTTTCATGCACGCCCGCACTCCTCGCCATAAGCGATAGCGATATTATGTGGACGAGAAGCAACGCAATATTTAGAGATACACCTTGCATATTTTGCGGAGGCGGGAAGCGGATGAAGCTGCTCTTCAACATCACAACTAGCGACGATGATTACAGCCGGTTCGAGACCGACGAGGATCTCGACGAGCTGATGCACGGCTTTGACGGCCTCGAACTCAGCTACTACGGGGAGGATCCGCGCGGCCATATCACACCCGACCGGGTGCTCGGTCTGCACATGGGGTACTTCTACACGTTCGTCGACTTCTGGAACGGCGACATCGACAAAGCGCTGGAGAACTTCGTGACGATGGACGACCTCGTGGCGTTCTACGGGGGCACGACACGCGATTGCATCGTGGAGCGCTTCAAGCGCGAGCTGGAGATCGCCCATAGATACGGCGTCGAGTACCTCGTCTACCACGTGAGCGACGCCTTCATCGAGGAGTCAATGGTGCGCAGGCACCATCACGGCGACGAAGAGGTCGTCAGAGTCACCTGCGAGATCCTCAACGAGGTGTTCGACGACCCCGCAGACGACGGATTCATACTGCTGCTAGAGAACCTGTGGCAGCCCGGGCTTAACTTCACAAACCCCGACTCGCCCCGAGCCCTGCTAGAGGGCATCAACCACAAAAACATCGGATTTATGCTCGACACCGGTCACCTGATGCACACCTCACTGGATCTGAGGACGCAGGAAGAGGGGCTGGAATACATACACCGGGTGCTCGATGGGCTGGGAGATGACATCATCGCCAAGATCCGCGGAATGCACCTCCACCAATCCGTGACCTCCGACATTATGAGGGAGACGATGGAGAACCCACCCGAGCTCGCGCCAACCTACGAGGGGCGCACCTGGCAACTCTTCGAGTACGTCTTTTCCGTGGACAGACACCTGCCGTTCACAGCACCCGGCGTGGCGGATCTTGTTAAGAGGATCGACCCCGAGTATCTCACTTTCGAGTTTATAACCGACGGAATCGAGACCCACCGACGCTACCTGGCGGAACAGAGAAGAGCTCTCTGCCTGGACTAGCCTTCGGTTTGCGCGGAAACCTCGTCGTCATCACCGGACTCTTGCTGCGGAACCCTCTTCTTGAAGGCATAGATCAGAAGCGCAACTCCCACCAATATCACCGGGATGCTTAGAACCATTCCCATCGTGAGCCATCCGCCGTAGAGGTAGCCGATCTGCGAGTCCGGCTGGCGCACGAACTCTATGGCTATTCGGAAGACGCCGTAGAGCAGCAGGAACGTCCCCAGGTAGCTGCCTCGCGGCAGCGGCGGACGCTTACGCGACAGACAGTAGAGCACGATGAAGAGAACCACTCCTTCAAGGAGAGCCTCGTAGAGCTGACTCGGATGCCTGGGCACATCTCCGGCAGAACCTCCGAAGACAACGCCCCATGAAAGATCGGTCTCGGCACCCCACAGCTCGCCGTTTATGAAGTTAGCGCACCTTCCGAGGAATAGCCCGATCGGGACGGATATGGCCACCAGGTCCGCCAGCGTAAGGAAGTTGATCTTGATAACCCTTGAGGCGATGTAGCCACCCACCACAACACCGATGAGCCCCCCGTGAAACGACATGCCGCCGTTTTGGAAGGCGAATATCTCCAGCGGATGCGAGAAGTAATAGCCATCCCCATAGAAGAGAACGTATCCAAGCCTGCCGCCCACTATGGTCCCAATGATTACCGCCAGGACCACGACCAGCAGGTCGTCTACCGTCATGCCCGCCTTCCACCTCTTGGAGATACGCATGACCACGAACGCACAGAGCACGAATGCGGCGAGGTAGGCCAAGCCATACCAGCGGACCGAAACAGGCCCTATCTCAAAGGCCACCGGATCGATGGCGTCATATATTCCCTGGAGCAATTTATTCCTGCCTGTCCTCCCCGTCGCTGAGGTTGTTGCCGAAATCTATCTCCTCTATCGCCTCGTCGACGGTTGCGAGCGACTCGAGCTGCCTGTGGAAGTACTCCACCATAGCCTCCTGCTCGTCGTCGAGCTCGACGGGGGTCTGGCTCTGCTCTCCTCGGGGCTCGAGCCTCATGTCAAACCGGAAGACCGAGTCGGGGCGCAGCGTAGTGTAGCTTATCCCTATGCCGCGCCCGGTGTTCGAGCCGCGCTCGGTGTCCGAGCCGACCGCGCTCGAGTCAACATTCCTGCTGGACGCCGGGTCGCCTCCGTCCTTCTGTCGCGATACCGACAGCGCCGGCCCCATCGCCTCGACGGCCATCTTCGCTAGCGAGATCACGGCCTTCTCGCCGATGGAGCAGCTCACCGTAAGCGACGAGCTACAACTCGGGCAGTAAAAGCTCAGCGATGCCATGCCGTCCTTGCTGAAGGACGCGGCCGCAAGGGAACCAGCTCCCAGCTCCACCTTCCCGCAGAGCGGGCACTCCTTCTCGATCTTGAAATCGGAATCATGCATGACCCTCGCCACCTTGCAATATCCGCCCAGGCCAACCCCTCAAGCGATCCTGGGCCCATCTTTCAGAAAGAATTCGCAGTGCCAGCAGACCTCCTTGATCGCCGCACTCCTGTCAACATTCGCATCCAGAAGGAGCGCGAAGTCCCGGGCGACGGCTCGTGTCGGCCTCTCGCAAACAGTGTACCTGCATTCCGGCGGACATGGGGAGTAAACGCCCTCCACCACATGCGGGCACCTTCCCATCATCTCGTCGTCGCAGCCGCGGATCTCCCAGCAGCGCCCGGTCTCGCTCTCCCCCATCTGAACCCCCTGCAAAGGGCGCGGGCCCAATCCGCCCATCCCCTCAAACTAAAGCGGCCGCCGTCCGGGCTGGCCCGGTGCGGCGACCGAAATCGTCCCTCAAGCCGATCTGATCGAACGCTCGGATTAGAAGTTCATCCCGGCGGCGGGGCCGTCGGCGGGCACAACCCTGGAGACGCCAGGAACGTTGTCCTTGAGTACGCGCTCTACGCTGTGTGCGAGAGTCAGCTGCGACATCGGGCAGCCCTTACAGGAACCCTGGAGCTCAACGGAAACAGTGCCGTCATCGTCCACGTCAACGAGCGCGATATCGCCGCCGTCTGCCTGAAGCTGCGGGCGAATGAGCTCAATGACCTCTGCGACCATCTGCTTGTCAACCATCTTCGATTCTCCTTAATAAATATCTCGTTGTTGAAAATTGAAAACCGTCGTCTTGCCGCCCTGGCGCAGCATAGCAACGATCCCGCCCAGCACAGGAAGCTGGACTCCATTCGTGCGAGCGTAACACACGGAACACTGGGCAAGAATACTAGAATGGGCAGTGAACGAACCACGCGCCCGAAACTGTCGGCAAGCAGACTTTTT
>CAYRYP010000020.1:0-10820 GCA_964428485.1 uncultured Coriobacteriaceae bacterium | reverse complement strand
ACTTTTTGGAGAGTCAATGATCGAGCCAGTCAACTCCGACTTCTACCTACCCCCGGAGATCTTCACCCCGTGCGACGCGCCCGGCTACCAACCTGCATACACCGGCCATCAGACACTCGACCTCAACCTGGTGGTGGAGGGAGGGGCGCTTCGCGGCATTTTTGCCGCCGGCGTGATGGACTTCCTCATGGACATGGGTGTATGGGCCAAAAACCTCATCGGCGTCTCCGCCGGATCCCTATGCGGTTACAACTACGTCAGCGGCGAGCGTGGTCGCACCTGCTACGTCAACGTTCGCATGTGCACCGACTGGCGCTATCTCTCCTTCAAGTCGTTCCTCGTCACGGGCAATGCCTACGGCGTGCGCTTCGCGTTCCATGAGGTTCCCGAGAAGTACTGCGTGTCCGACACCGAGGGATTTCGCAACTCCCCTTGCAACCTTATAGCCGTGGTCACCAACCTCGAGACCGGCAAGGCCGAGTACAAGCACATCGTCGAGCCCGTCACCGACTGGCCGATCCTTCGCGCCAGCTCCGCCATGCCCTTCGTCTCCCAGACCGTGAAGCTAGATGACGGCAAATACCTCGATGGAGGAGTCGCCGATGCGATTCCTGTGGACTTCTCCCGAGCGCTGGGGGCCGAGAAGCACCTAGTCCTTCTCACTCAGGACAGGGATTTCGTTAAGAAGGAGAATCGCCTGTTCGAGCTGGGCAGGATCTTCTACCACAACTACCCGCGCTTCTGCGACACGATGGAGAGCAGACACCTCGTCTACAACGACGTGCGCGCCCGCATAGAGAAGATGCACGAGGCTGGGGAGATCTACGCAATCTACCCGCCCACTAGACCGGAGGTCTCGCATATGGAGACCGATCGGATCAAAGTCTTCGACCTCTACATGGAGGGATGGCTCGAGGCGCAACGCCAATGGCCACAGATCAAGGCGTACCTGGAGATCTAGAATTTGATCTGCCGAGATTTGGCCTGCCGTAACCCTCTTCCCAATGAATGGCTGCGTTTAAGTTTTTGTGCAGAAACCACAGCGAATCTGTCAAAGAAATGCACAAAAGGTTACCTGAAAGAAACATGTCGAGTGCTACCATGGCAATAAGTAACCTCACATGCTAACACTGTGTATGCATTGCGACGTTAGGAGTTGAAAAAGTGCATAACCACAGTAGTGCAACTAGCGACGGGAATTCCGCCGAGCAGTCAGTCGCGCTTCTCGCCTACATGGTGGAGCACAACAAGAGCCACGCGAGAGAACTCCACGATGTAGCCCATGAGATCTCCGAAGAGGCGGCAGATCTCATCCACGAGGCGGTTGCGCTGTACGAAAAGGGAAACGAGAAGCTCTCGCAAGCACTCGAGATCCTCAAGAAAGGGGAATGAGCCATGTGCCTTTCAACTGTAGTCAGGCTCGTGGACGGCAAACCGGAGGAGATTTGCCATCGCGTCAGCAGCGCCCAGGTTGCTGATGGGAAGATCACTTTCGTCGACATCATGGGAGTCAAGACCGAGTTCGTCGGCCGCATCGACAGTGTCGATCTGGTCGAGAACAAGATCTACGTTAGCGCCAGCTAGGAAACGCCATGAAGTACGAAGTCATCCGCGAGATCTTCAACCAGTGCAGCAACAACCAGATGCGCGATGTCCACATCGAGGAGGTCGAGATCGACGATATCGACTCCTACATGGACCGCTACCGGGTAGGCTCAGACGTCCGGGAGGAACGCAGCGTACCCCCCGATGGCAGCATTGTGTATGAGATCGTAGCGAACGGGCTTCGGCAGAGGGTCAGTTTCACAGAGATGTAGGGTTTCTTCAGGGTCGGGCAAGCACCGGCCCTGAATCATGCGCTCAGATACCCACCAACTGTGGACGGTGTGTCGCATGGGTCGCAGAGGGAGAGAGAAAAACAGGGGAGACAGCTAATGGCAAAGACGATAGCCATGGCCGGAAAGGGCGGCACTGGCAAGACCACTCTAACCGGAATGCTAATCAAATACCTAGTCGAGAAGGGCAAAGGCCCGGTTCTCGCAGTAGACGCTGATGCCAACTCGAACCTCAACGAGGTTCTGGGCATCCAGATCGAGACCACCCTCGGCGACGTCCGCGAGGAGGTCGCGCATGCCGACATGGACGACGACAGCGCCCTTCCGGCCGGCATGACCAAGGCCGATTACATGCAGTACAAGATGAACTCGGTGCTTTCCGAGGAGGACGATTTCGACATGATCGTCATGGGAAGAACCGAGGGCAAGGGCTGCTACTGCTTCGTCAATGGCCTTCTGCAGACCGAGCTCTCCAAGCTCACCACGGCCTACAAATACATAGTCGTGGACAACGAGGCGGGAATGGAGCATATCAGCAGGGGCACCCTCCCCTCGATCGACATCCTCATCCTCGTCTCGGACTGCTCCAGGAGGGGTATCCAGGCGGTTGGACGCATAGCCCAGCTGGCAAAGGATCTCAAATTCAACCCAGAGACCACCAAGCTAATCGTCAACCGCGCCCCGTCCAGAGAGCTCGCCCCCGGCATCCTCGAGGAGATAGAGAAGCAGGGGCTCGATCTGCTCGGAGTAGTCCCGCAAGACGAGATGATCTACGAGTACGACTGCGAGGGACGCCCCACCAGCGAGCTTCCGAAGGACTCCAAGGCTCGATCTGCGTATGAGAAGCTGCTTGCGGAGCTGCTCGGCTTTTAGGTGGTGGCCGAACGAATTTAGGACACAACCGGAACACCCACACTGCGAAAGGGGTTCGCGCAAAAGGAAGACGTTCCGGTAAGAAAACAGGAGGATAGGAGAAGGAGGCAGGAACGATGCCATTCAAGAAAAACCCCCAGACGTTCTCATCGTCCATCAGCACGGTGACGATCGGCGTCGGGGACAACGCGAAGGTAATGGGCGGCGAGAACGTGATGCCGCTCTACACCTTCGATGCCCCGATCGAGAACCGTCCACTCATCGGAGTCGAGATCAGCGACCTCGGCTACGATGCTTCCCTTCCCAAGCTGGCCGCTTTCTACGGGGAAGCAGAAAGCCTGGCTGACCAGGCCAAGAAGGCTGCCGCTATGCCCGGAGCCGACTTCGTGGTTCTCACGCTCGATGCAGCTGACCCCAACAACGAGAACCGCTCCATCGAAGACTGCGTCGAGGAGGCCAAGACCGTCTGTGACGCCATCGACATTCCGCTGGCTATCCAGGGCTGCAAGAACCTCGAAAAGGACGCCGAGCTCTTCGGCAAGATCGCCGAGGCCCTCCAGGGCAAGAACGTCCTGTTCCTGAGTGCCCGCGAGGAGGACTACAAGACCATCGCCGCCGCCGTCTCCATGGCCTACAACCAGAAGATCGGCGCCGAATCCGCGGTCGACATCAACCTCGCCAAGCAGCTCAACGTGCTCATCAGCCAGCTCGGCGTCAAGAGCGAAAACATGGTCATGAACCTCGGCTCGGCCGCCGTCGGCTATGGTTTCGAGTACGTCGCCTCCACGATGGACAGGGTTAAGTCCGCTGCCCTCGAGCAGAATGACGCGATGCTACAGATGCCCGTCGTCACCCCGGTTTCCGACGATGCATGGACCGTCAAGGAGTCCATCGTCTCCGAGGCCGACATCCCCGAATGGGGACCGGTCGAGGAGCGCGGCGTGCAGATGGAGATCTCCACCGCCATCGCCAGCCTGGCCTCCGGCTCCAACGCCGTGATCCTCAGGCACCCGGATACCGTTGCCACCGTCTCCGCGTTCATCGCGGCGCTCATGTAGGGAGGAGCACGAAACATGGCACTCAAAGGACTCGATATCTTCAAGCTGACTCCCAAGACAAACTGCAAGGAGTGTGGCAACCCCACCTGCATGGCCTTCTCGATGAAGGTCGCCCAGGGTGCGGTCGATATTTCTAAATGCCCCCATCTCTCCGACGAGGCCAAGGCGATCCTCGACGAGGCCACCGCACCCCCGATGAAGTCCCTGACCATCGGAACCGGCGATGCGGAGCACAAGCTCGGTGGAGAGACCGTTCTCTACCGTCATGAGAAGACCTACGTCAACCGCCCGATCTTCGCCATTACGGTGACCGCCGGTAACTTCGACAAGAAGTGGGCCGAGATCTCCAAGATCGACTACGATCGCATCGGGGAGCGCATGTACATCGAGGCGCTGGACCTCATCTACGAGGGTGACGCCGACGCCTACGTCGAGCTCGCCGGCAAGGCCAAGGCCACCGGCCGCACCATCATCCTCGAGTGCGCCGACGCCGCAGCCGCTCGCAAGGCCCTCGAGGTCTGCGGAGATGCCAAGCCGCTGCTCAACGGCGCCGATGCCTCCAACATGGATGATTTCGTCGCGCTCGCGAAGGAGTTCGGCGTTCTGCTCGGAGTCGGCGGAGCCACCATCGAAGAGATCCACGATAACGCCGAGAGCGCCGAGGGCAAGGACTTCAAGAACATCGTCCTCGACATGGGCAGCTCCTCCATCAAGGACGCGTTCGCCAACGCCGTCCAGGTGCGCCGCGCGGCTCTCAAGGATCAGGACCGCACCTTTGGCTATCCCTCGCTGGTCAACGTCGCCAAGCTCGCCCCGGGCGACGAGCACATGCAGCAAGCTCTCGCTTCACTGTTCGTGATGAGGTACGGCTCGATCATCGTCCTCGAGAACATGACCTACGCGATGGCACTGCCCGTGTACGGCCTGCGTCAGAACATCTACACCGACCCACAGAAGCCTATGACCGTCGAGCCTGGAATCTACAGGATCAACGGCGCCGATGAGAGCTCCATCGTCTGCACCACCGTCGACTTCGCACTCACCTACTTCGTCGTCTCCGGCGAGATGGAGCGCTCCGGCGTGCCGGTCAACCTGATGATCACCGATGCCGGCGGGTACTCCGTCCTTACCGCCTGGGCTGCCGGCAAGCTCTCCGCAGGAACGATCGCCAAGTACATCGAGGAAAACAGCATCGGCGACCAGATCAAGAATCGTACCCTCGTGATCCCCGGAAAGGTTGCGGTTCTCAAGGGTGCCCTCGAGGAGAAGCTTCCCGAGTGGAGCATCGTCGTCGCCCCCAACGAGGCAACCGACCTGGTTAAGTTCCTCAAGGACCTCACCGCCTAGCGAGCGGATCGCCCAACCTCATGCGAAACCCCCGCCGGCACAGTCCGGCGGGGTCTTGAGCAAGACACAATGCAAGTTTGGTCGCTGATATTGGAAAGGAAACGCTAATGGGCAAGTTTGTTATTATCGGCGAGCGCATTCATTGCATCTCCCCCACCATCCGCAAGGCCATGGAGGAGATGGACCCCGAGCCTATCCTGGCCAGGGCCAAGGAGCAGCTTGATGCAGGTGCCACCTATCTCGACGTCAACATCGGCCCTGCCGAGGACAACGGCGAGGAGCTCATGAAATGGGCTGTCCAGCTCCTTCAGGAGAATTTCGACAACGTCCCCCTGTCCCTCGACACCGCCAACAAGAAGGCCATCGAGGCCGGAATCTCCGTCTACAACCGCTCTAAGGGCAAGCCGATCGTCAACTCCGCCGACGCCGGAGACCGCATCGAGAACGTCGACCTGGCCGCCGCCAACGACGCCATCATCATCGCCCTGTGCTCCAAGTCCGGAGTCCCTGCCGACAACGACGAGCGCATGATGTACTGCCAGGAGCTCCTCGAGCGCGGCATGGAGCATGGTATGGATCCCTCCGACATGTGGTTCGACCCGCTGTTCCTCGTTATCAAGGGCATGCAAGAAAAGCAGATGGACATCCTCGAATTCATCGGGCAACTCCGTGACATGGGCTTCAACACCACCGGCGGGCTCTCCAACTGCTCCAACGGAATGCCCAAGGACATCCGTTCGATCATGGACACCGCCATGGTGGCCATGGCTATGCAGATGGGCCTCAACTCCGCGATCGTCAACCCGTGCGACACGCGCCTCATGGAGACGATCAAGTCCTGCGACGTCATCAAGAACAACGTTCTGTACGCCGACAGCTATCTCGAGATCTAACCCAAAGTCGTTAGAGGGTCGCAGGAGCTGACCACGCACTGTTCCTGCGGCGCTTGAAGCAAATCCTTCTCGCCTTGGTGCGAGCGGGCAAACACTTATCCCGGATCACCGGAGAAAGAAGAGGAGAGACAGATGAGCGCACTTACCGATCTTATCTATGGTGGCTCAGATGCAGTCATCGGCCTGACCGAGGGCGCTGTCAACGATGCCATAGAGAAGTACGGCGCAGATGAGAAGGTAGGGTTCCCCGGAACCGCCTACTATCTGCCCACCATTTACGCGGCCACAGGTGTCAAGGTCGCCAAGCTCGGCGACCTGCCTGCATGCGTCGAGGTCATGAAGAGCCTGGTCTCCCACGAGGAGGATCTTGGTGCCGCCCTCAACGCCGGACTTGCCACCGCGGTCGGCGCCGAGATCATCGAGGCCCTCAAGTATGTCGGCGGGGCAACCCCCTACGGCGAGGGCTCCGACGAGACCGGGATCGGCTTCATCCCCGATCCCATCGTCCGCTCACTCGGCGTGCCGCTGGTCACCGGCGACATCCCCGGCGTTGCCGTCGTCATCGGATCCAGCGATGACGTCGATGGACTGGTCGCCACCGTCAAGGACTACCAGTCCAAGGGTCTTCTGACCACCCTCGTCGGCGGCTGCATCGACCAGCTCGCCGAGGCCGGTGTCAAGATGGGCCTCGAGTTCCGCGTTATCCCACTGGGACATGACATCACCTCCGTCATTCACGTCGTCGACGTCGCGGTTCTCGCCGCCCTGATCTTCGGCGCCCTCGAGCCCGGCAACCTCGCAGGACTCCTCGAGTACACCAAGGAGCGTGTGCCCGCCTTTGTCAACACCTTCGGAGAGATTGGCCCGGTCGAGGTTTCCGCCGGTGCCGGCGCTATCGCTCTTGGATTCCCCGTGATCGTCGACATCGATCTCGGCGAGAACCAGGTCCCCGGTGCGCTCGAGTCCGTCACCGACCACAGCGAGACCGCTGCCAAGTCCTACGAGCTTCGCAACATCAAGGTCAAGGCCGCCGCTGTCGAGCTCCCAGTTTCCTTCGCCGCCGCCTTTGAGGGTGAGATCATCCGCAAGAAGGAGACCTACGTCGAGTTCGACTCCGACCACAACCCCACCGCCGAGCTCGTCAGGATGGTCGAGAACTCCGCCGATATCGAGGACGGAAAGGTCTCCGTCGTCGGACCCGCCGTTCCCGATAGCGCTGACGATCTGATCCGCATGCCGCTCGCAACCGACGTCAGGGTCTATGGCACCAAGATGCAGAAGGACTTCGAGTCGGTCATCGAGCGCAAGATCCACACCTGGATCAACTACATCGAGGGTGTCATGCACACCGGCCAGCGCAACCTCTTCCGCATCCGCATCAGCAAGGACAGCTGGGCTGCCGGTCTGCGCCTCGAGGATCTCGGCAAGGTCATCGTCAGCATGATCAAGAACGAGTTTGGCGAGGTCGTCGACAAGGTCGAGCTCATCTACCACACCGATCTCGACGATGTCCAAAACTTCTTCGACAACGTGGCCATGCCCACCTACACTGAGCGCGATGCCCGTGTTGAATCCCTCACCGACGAGAGCGTCGACACCTTCTACACCTGCATCCTCTGCCAGAGCTTCGCTCCCTCGCACTGCTGCGTCGTCACCCCCGAGCGCCTCGGCCTCTGTGGTGCTGTCTCCTGGCTCGACGCCAAGGCCACCAAGGAGCTCTCCGATGCCGGCCCAAGCCAGCCGATCCCCAAGGAGGGCCTGATCGACGAGCGCACCGGCTCCTATGAGAAGGTCAACGAGATCGTCAAGGACGCCACCCACGGCGCAGTAGAGAGGGTTACCCTCTACTCGTTGATCGAGGACCCGATGACCTCCTGTGGATGCTTCGAGTGCATCTGCGGCATCATGCCCGAGGCCAACGGAGTTGTCGTCGTCAACCGCGAGTATGCGGGCATGACCCCAACGGGAATGACCTTCGGCGAGCTCGCCTCCATGACCGGCGGTGGAGTCCAGACCCCCGGCTTCATGGGCCATGGCCGCAGCTTCATCCCCTCCAAGAAGTTCATCGCTGCTGAGGGCGGAAACGAGCGTATCGTCTGGATGCCCAAGGAGCTCAAGGACTCCGTGGCCACCAGGCTCAACAAGACCGCCAAGGAGGCCTACGGCATCGACAACTTCGTCGACATGATCTGCGACGAGACCATCGCCACCGATTCCGAGGGCGTTCTCGCCTTCCTCGAGGAGAAGGGTCATCCAGCACTTCAGATGGATCCGATCATGTAATCTGACGCTGGCTAAATATCTAGCTTCGCCAAGAAAGGCGTCGGGAAACCGGCGCCTTTCTCTTCTGAAAAGCTATTCGTTCCTCACAAACGTAGTAGCCAGGTACCCATACGAAGCAATCTCAAACAAAGGCGTGGAATATAATCGAAACGTGTGGATGCGCCTAGATTCAATAATTGATTTTTCTTCCTCAACCGGGGGTTTTATATGAACTACACCATCGTCTTCAAGGCCCAGGGAAAGCCCGACGTCAAGCTAACAGCTGAACCGGGAACCAATCTTCTTGAGCTCGCACAAGGTGCTGGCATCCCAGTTGATGCTCCCTGTGGTGGCTCGGGCACCTGCGGCAAGTGCAGAGCTCGCCTCATATCGGGAACCGTCGACGCCACACGAAACATCCACCTCTCCGACGAGGATTTCGAAGATGGCTGGAGATTGATATGCCAGTGCAAGGTCGCCGCCGATGCAACGCTGTGGCTTCCATCCTCCTCCAGCACCTTTGAAAGCGGAATACAAACGGCAGACCTCTCAACCCCAGAAGAGCTGGCTCGATACAAATCCGAGATAGACAACATCTTCAACACTGGGATAGCCCGTGGAAGAGAAGGGTGCGATCTCGGAGTGGCCGTCGACATCGGCACCACCACCGTATCTGGTGCCCTTCTCAACATCGACACGGGAGACGTGCTGGGAAAAGCGAGCAAGGGAAATGCCCAGATCCGTTATGGCGCGGATGTCATCAACCGCATCATCAACCAGACCAAGCCGGGCGGAGTCGAGAAGCTGCAGCATGCCGTGCGTGAGGAGACCCTAATCCCCATAATCGACCAGCTCTGCGAACAGGGCGGTATCGAGCCCTCCCAGATCAAGTGCTGCTCCATTGCGGGCAACACGACGATGGAGCATCTCTTCGTCGGGGCAAACGGCGACAGCATCAGACTCGAACCCTTTGTTCCCGAGTTCCTAGAGCTCACCGGCAAGACGGCCTCGGATCTCGGACTTCCCTTCGACCCAGACTCTCCTGTGATCCTAGCTCCAAACGTTGGAAGCTACGTGGGCGGAGATATCACAGCGGGCGTCTTGGCCAGCCGGCTCTGGAACTCCTCCGAGATGACCCTTTTTATCGACCTCGGAACCAACGGAGAGATCGTCTTCGGAAACTCCGATTTCATGCTCTGCTGCGCCTGCTCCGCCGGGCCTGCCTTTGAGGGCGGGGATATCTCCTGCGGCATGAGGGCCACAAACGGCGCTGTCGATGCCTGCACTATTAACGAAGAGACGATGACCCCCACCTTCTCTGTCATCGGGGATGAGAAACCAGCGGGCCTCTGTGGCTCTGGATTGATAGATGTCATCGCCGAGCTGTTCCGCTGCGGGATCATCAACTCCAAGGGAAGGTTCGCAAGGGATGGCGAGAGAATCATCCGCAGCGATGTCTCTGCCGAGTACATCCTGGCCTTTGCTGACGAGAGTGCCTCGGGTCAGATGCTCACCATCAACGAGACGGATATCGACAACTTCGTCAGAGCAAAAGGAGCGATCTTCTCCGCTATCCGCTCGATGCTGAGCTCTCTGGACATGCCGGTAGAGATCCTCGACAGGGTCATCATCGCCGGTGGGATCGGAAGCGGCATAAACATCCACAATGCAATCTCCATAGGGATGCTCCCAAAGATCCCGGAGGAGAAGTACGCCTATATCGGAAACAGCAGCCTCACGGGTTCGTGTGCGATCCTTCTGTCGTCTGCTGCGGAGGAGAAGGTGTTCGAGCTTGCCAGAAACATGACCTATATCGAGCTCTCCACCCACCCCGGGTACATGGACGAATTCGTCGCAGCATGTTTTATCCCCCACACAGACGCATCCCTTTTCAATTAGGACAGTGATCGCATGACAAAGTCGGAGCCCGATTCAAACATAGCCCTGCCGGAATTTGCCGACAACAAGACAGGCAAGCCGATAGAAATCTACTCCGAGGAGTTTTCCAAGAAGGATCCCGCGGTTCTCTCAGCACGTTGCGGCCTTCCGTATGAGGAAGCCTCCAGACATTTCACGTTAAAAGTGATTAACAGACCCGTCGAGGTCTCCTGGCCGGAGATGATCGCGACATATTCCGATACCAACGAGAGAACACCCGACAGCCTTAGAATCCTCCTGGGTAGGCTCCTGATGGAGGGTAAGCTGGTTCCCTCCACAGGCGAGTTCATAAACTACGCAAAGGTTCCGTGGGGCGAGGCGTATCTCAAGGCGTTCGATGGCAGGTGTATAAAACGGCTCTCCTATATGTTCAAATCTGCAGAGGCTTTTTCTAGGGCGGCAGAGAGAATCGGCGCGATCCCCTCTCCAATAAATGGAAGGGCAGCCGGAGATGCTTCATACGACTTGGAGTTCGTCGACAACATCTGGGTGCGCCTCACCATATGGGAAGCCGACGAGGACTTCCCGCCCTCTGCGCAGATCCTTTTCAGCGATAACATTACATTTGCATTCACTGCTGAAGACATTGCCTGCCTGAGCGATATCTTCCTGAA
>CAYRYP010000019.1:16621-21623 GCA_964428485.1 uncultured Coriobacteriaceae bacterium | reverse complement strand
GCTTTACCAGAACCATCTGATTTGTCGTCGTGAGCAAAACCTGCGATTTGCACGCTTGTCACCGTGCCATCAGTAAGCGTTACGCTTTTGGTTTGGGTTCCATCGAGTGTTCCGTCGTCATTCACGAGGTTGTATTTTTTAGCGATCGTTACGGCTTTATCTTCATCAGAGGCTGTAGCAATCTCTGCGCTTATGGCAGAAAGCTCTTCCCAGGTATATTCTTCTAGGCTGTCTTTGGCGGCCACTCCCGAACCTGAACTCAGTAAACCAAAACCACCTGTAAAAATAGCCACACCAATAACCGCAACAACAATTACCGCAAGGGCGATGGGCAGTATGGGCTTTTTTCGAGCCGCTGCAACACCAACAGGAGCGCTACTTGGAGCAGCTCCTACAGACGCTGTCGAGCTTGCAGCAGATGCTGAACCCTGGCCCAAAGGATTGCCACAGTTGCCGCAAAAGACCGCCCCTTCTTGTACTTCGTTTCCGCATTTCGTACAAAACATGGTTACCGCCCTCTCCTTTAGCGCTGCGGAAAGCAAATGTATCATGTTTTCGTTATGTTCCAAAAACGAGAGGTCGCCTGCTCTCACGCCCAGTTGTCTATCTGACGAATTATCTATCTGAAGAATAATGATATTTGAATAGTAATGGTATTGTTTTAGTAGTGTGTCAGCTTGTTTAATCAGGGAGGTTTGCCGATGGAAATCAAGGCTGCGGTAATGCATGAGATCAACAAGATCGAGATTGAGAGTGCAGAGCTATCCGCCCCCAGGGAGGGTGAGGTTCTTGTCAAGATCCTCTCCTCGGGCATCTGCCGTTCAGACCTCGCAGTGCTAGGCGGTATCGTTCCTTCTCCGCTGCCCGCCATTCTCGGGCACGAGGGAGCCGGGATCGTCGAGAAGGTCGGACCGGGTGTCACCACCCACAAACCCGGCGACAAGGTCATCGTCTGTCTCCCCTCCTGCGGCACCTGCCCGGAGTGCCTCGATGGCCATTCCTTCATCTGTGAGAACCAGAACGACTTCATCTTCAAGGGGGTCTACCGCGACGGAACCTTCCGCGCCAGCCAGAACGGCGTGGAGTGCTCGTCGATGTACATGCAGGGCTCCTTCGCCGATCATGTCATCGCTGCCGCCAACTGCGCCATCGTGGTCGACGTCGATGAGGATAGTCTGCGCAACCTCTCCTCGCTCGGATGCGGCGCCATGACAGGGGCTGGGTCTGTTATCAATGGGCTCTCGCCGGAGAAGGGCTCCTCCATCGCAGTCTTCGGCTGCGGAGGCGTCGGAATGGCCGCGATCATGGCCGCCAAGATCTGCGGTTGCGACCCGATTATCGCCGTCGACGTCTTCGACGACAAGCTGGAGTTCGTCAAACAGTTCGGAGCCACCCACACCGTCAACTCCAAGAACGTCGACGCACCCGAGGCTATTCGCGAGATCACCGGGGGCCATGGGGCCAACTACAGCCTCGAGTGCACCGGCGTACCCGTCGTCATCCTTAACGCCATCAACTGCCTCTCCACCCTCGGGACCTGCTGCCTCATCAGCGTCACCGGTGATGCCGAGGTGCCGATCGCACTTGAGCCGATGCTGATGAACAAGTCGCGCACCCTCAAGGGACTCGCGAAGGGCGGGTGCGACCCGAGGGAGTTTATCCCCAAGATGGTCGAGCACTACAAGGCTGGGGAGTTCCCCATCGACAAGCTCGCCAAGCACTACAAGTTCGACCAGATCCACGAGGCCATTGATGATCTCAAGAACGGCAAGGTCATCAAGCCCATTCTCGACATCGGCTAAGTTCCGAGCGCTATAGCAACCGGTTGCAAAAACGACCCCGTGGTGATATCAGACACCATGGGGTCGTTCTCATTCTTGAGGCAGGGTGCTCGAACCTCCCTAGCCTCTCTTCCCTCCGTTCTACTGGCTACGATACTCCGCCATGAGCGCTGCAAAGGCGTCCCTGGAGCCCTCGATCACACTCTGGGCAACGCAGTAGCCGATGCGCACCCATCCCTCGCACCCAAAGCCGTTCGAGGGCACAAGCAGCAGCTCATGGGCCCTCGCGCGCTCCGCAAAGGCCTCGGCGTCGTCTTCAAGTGACCTGACCCAGAGGTAGAAAGCGCCTTCGGGCTCTATGTAGCTGTATCCGAGATCGTCCATTATGCCGGTGAGCAGTCTCCTGTTGGTGGCGTATGCCTCAACGTCAGTGGGCTCGTTGATGCACCTCTCTATGACCATCTGGAACATTGCGGGTGCGCACACGTATCCAAGCGCTCTACCGGCACCACAGACCGCAGCGTAGACCCTGGCGGAGTCCGCGATCCCTCCCGGCACGAGTACGTACCCGATACGCTCGCCCGGCATACTCAGCGACTTCGACCACGAGTAGCACACGATCGTGTTCTCGTAGATCGAGGGTATCCAGGCGGGTGTGTCGGTGAAGCAGATCTCACGGTAGGGCTCGTCGGAGATGAGGTAGATCGGCTCCCCGAATCTCTCGCCCGCCTCGCGCAAGAGGCTGGCAAGCTCGCGGATGTTCTGCTCAGAGTAGACGGTCCCCACCGGGTTGTTGGGGCTGTTCACAATGACGGCACGAGTACGCTCGGTGATGGCCGATCCCATCGCATCGACATCGATCTGGAAATCCTGCGTACGGGCGGGGACCTCGACACATCTCGCCCCCGCAGCCTCTATCCACAGCCTGTACTCTGGGAAATAGGGGCTCACGACGATCACATCGTCACCAGGGTTCGCAAGCGCCTTAATGGAGCAAGCCAGCGAGGCGGCGGCGCCCATCGTCATGTAGAGTTCGTCGGGGGTGTAGGAGGTGCCGAAGCGTGCATTGAGGTTGTCCGCTATCGCCTTGCGGCACGAGAGGAGGCCCTGCGCAGGCGTGTAGCCGTGGAGCTCGACCGCGCTCTGGCCCGCCAGCTCCACCAAAGCGTCCGCAACCGCCTGCGGAGCCGGGATCGAGGGATTGCCCAAGCTGAAGTCGAAGACCTTGTCGTCCCCGATCTGTGCTTTGCGCTCCAGTCCGTAGGCGAAAAGCTCCCTGATGGCAGAGGGCTGAGCGCCCAGCTGGTACATACTCTCGTTTATCATCTCTCCCCCATTTCTGGAAAGCCGAGTGTGGTGGATGGGGTCGCGCGTCCCCTACGACATGTTAGCGCGTCTGCGAAGCGGGGGCGCGGTAAAGCGGTCCAAGGGGGTCTGCCGGAAGCTCCATGCGTTGGTAGGGACCGGCATCCGAGAATCCGAGCGACCTGTAGTAACCGCGGGTGCCCACCGCGCTTATCACGTTGATAGCTGAGAAGCCCTCTGCATGCGCGATCTCGCACGCGCGGGCAACAAGCGCACTGCCGAGCCCCCTGTGCTGCACGCCCTCCCCGGCAGCTCGATTTCCAGAGGTGAGCGCTGACCCACCGGCGTGCAGATCGGAGACCCTGCCGTAGACATGCAGTTCTCGTATCATGGCCTGACCGGCAGAGATCGGAAGCGCGTTGTCGAGTAGCGCAAGTGCTTCGGGAAGAGGAAGGGAGAGACGGCAGAAGCCGGCGATACTGCCGTCGGGAGTGACCCACTGCAGAAACCGCTCGCTTGTGACATCGGTGACGTACTCCACCACATCGAGCGAGAGCTCCGAGGTGTCGGCCGTGCGCAGAGCGAGCTCCCGTCTCCTGATCTCGCCCACATTCGCACCGGAGGCGTCCAGGCGGGCATCCACCATCTGCCGAAGGTTGACCTTACGGTTGCCTGCAACGATGTCGTGGGCGGAGATATCCCGGACCATTCTGGAGATGCGGCACCACACAGGCGTTGCTAGCTCACAGCTCTCGAGGAGGTCCACGAGCGCATCCTCGGAATACGGGGCCCATTCCCCTCGCTCAAACATCCCCACCAGCTGGGTGCCGCGGACGAGGACACAGGGATAGAGTTTGATCTCGTCGGGCATCATCGAGGCGTCCTCGAAGAGCGAGATGTAACTCTTCAGATCCTCATCTACGTTGGCCCCAGGAAGGTTGGGCATAAAGTGCACATGGCTCTTGAGGCCGGCGAGTCGCGAGAGGACCATCGCTCGACGGGCGTCGGGCGGCAAGGCACCGCGAGAGCTGGACTCAAGCGACTCCGCTCGCATCGACTGAACCCCGATCTGTATCTTTGTGCACCCTAGCCGGCGCATGCTAGCCAGTGACTCCGGCGTCACCCTGTCGGGGCGCGTCTCGAGCGAAAGGCCGACCATCCGGTGATCAGCGGACTCATTTTCACGCTGAAGCTCACCTAGGTCCCACGCCTCACCCATGCGTGCCGAAAGAAGCCTCTCCCACGCGGTGTCCTCTCCGTAGAGGTCACGAACAGCCTCGTTGTAGGAAAGCTCTCCGCGCTCGAGGCCCACCTGCACCCTCGATGCCGCATCTACGATCGACTCCGGCGATATGCCGAGCGCGCGATAGAGCGCCATTACCCTCTCGCACTCCTCCTCCGCCGCATGTCCCACGCCATCGCCGAGCGCGCGGAAAAGCTCTGAGACGAACCACTCCCTATAGGTGGCGGGATAGTCGTCCCAGGTGCCACCGAGCACTATCATCTCCACCTTGCCAGTGACATGCCCCATCTCGGTAAGCGCTCTCAGCCTGCGCGAGACCTGCACATACGGGTCGAAACAGGCATCTAGCGCACGCTGACAGGCGGGTTCTGAGGCAAGGTAGCTCTTCGGCATGCTCACATCACAGGGACAGAACGCACAATTTCCAGAGCAGGGATGAGGCATCGTGATGACCGTAATCGTGGCGACCCCAGAAGCGGTCCTGCGAGGCTTCATCCGAAGACACTGCCGGACTGCGGAGTCGACTGTAGGGTCAGTTGCAACATCAAGGTTGCCCGCATCGAGCAGGCGCATGTACGCCGGGAGGAGATCGCGCTTGGAGATGCGTCCGGGACCCTGGGGAATGTTTCTGTTAGAGTGCCTGATCATCGCATCGAGGCGCTCTGGACCGGGT
>CAYRYP010000019.1:0-16521 GCA_964428485.1 uncultured Coriobacteriaceae bacterium | reverse complement strand
GGGTGATGGCGTTGTGCACTGCGGTATTATCTCGGCATGGACTTTGAGCTCACAAGAACCCTCAACCGCATCAACCGGGATTTCTACCGTACACAGGCCGAGTCGTTCTCCGCCACCAGAAGATCGGCGTGGCCCGGTTGGGAGAGATGCGCCAGCATCGCGCAAAGCGAGCTTGGCAGCGGCCTCTCGCTCGCCGACATAGGCTGCGGCAACATGCGCCTAGAAAACTTTCTGGCAAGGAAGTATCCAGGGCTGATCGACAAGGTGCACGCCCTTGACTCCGAACCGACTCCAGTAGCGGGCAACGCCGCGAAGCTGCAGGTCAAGTTTCACCAGTTAGATCTAGTCGAAGCGCTTTTAAATGCTAGCGAGAATGGTGGGTCCGGAGACACAGGCGTCCTTGCCTCCCACGGCATCCCCAGATGCGACGTTGTGGCCTGCTTCGGGGTTATGCACCACATCCCCGGCAGCGACTTGCGCATCAACGCGATGCGGGAGCTGTGCCATGCCGCACGCCCCGGTGGCCTTGTCATGGTCTCACTTTGGAACTTCCTCTCCGACCCCGGTCTCTCGAAGAGGGCCGAAGAGAGCGATTCAAAGGCTAGATCCGCACTGGACATTGGCGACCTCGAGCCAAACGACCGTATACTCGGCTGGCAGGACATAGAAGGAGCATGGCGCTACTGCCACTCCTTCGATCATACGGAAGTCCATGCGCTCGTCGAGCGGACATGCGAGGACGGGCGCGCCCGCCTAGTCGACTCCTTCGACTCAGACGGGCGCACGGGCTCCCTCAATATTTATTTAGTCCTGCAAGTCCTATAGCTCGCGAGTCTGCAGGGCAGGCGACAGACTCTAGACGAACGTCCATTGTGCGGAACGGCCCTGCAGTTCAACCATCCTGGCGAACATGCCGTCCCTTTCCATCAGTTCCTCGGGCGACCCCTGCTCTGCGACCTTGCCATCCGCGATCACCACGATCTTGTTCGCGTTTGCCACGGTTCTCATCCTGTGCGCGATCACGAGTACGGTCTTGCCCTCCAAGAGCCTTGAGAGGGCCTGCTGTACCTCGGTCTCGTTCTCCACGTCGAGTGAGGCGGTAGCCTCGTCCAGAAGCACCACCGGAGCGTCCTTGAGCAGGGCACGGGCAATCGAGATGCGCTGCCTCTCTCCTCCCGACAGCCTTGCACCGTTCTCACCTATCAAGGTTGCATACCCCTCTGACATAGCGTCCACAAAGACATCGCAGTTGGCGGCCCTAGCCGCGGCGAGCACCTCCTCGTCGGTGGCGTCGCGCCGCCCGAGCCTGATGTTTTCCATCACCGTGTCGTCGAACAGCGTAACGTCCTGGAATACCACCGAGTAGTCGCGCAACAGAGTCTCCGGATCCACGGTCGAGACGTCCACACCACCAAGTGTGATGCGCCCCTCCTGCGGATCCCAGAACCTCGCGGCGAGCTTGGCGCATGTCGACTTCCCACCACCACTGGGTCCGACGAGCGCAGTAATCTCGCCCTCCCTGGCGGAGAAACTTACCCCGGAGAGAACCCTGGGCTCGCTCTCAGAGTAGGAAAACCCTACCTTCTCGAACACGATGTCATGCCCCTCGGGCGAGAAGTCGTTGGTGCCGCTAGCCAGGGGTTCGTCGTAGAACTCCCCCATCCTTCTCGCAGCCACATGCGAGGCAAACAGCTCGAAGATCATCATCAACACCTGGTCGAACGGGGCGTAGATCCTTGAGACCACGAGCAGGAAGCAGAGCATCGTCATGAAGTCCACCTCGCCCGCTATCACGAGTGCGGAGCCCGCAAGGAGGCAGGTCGCTATACCCAGGCGCAGTATCACCTGCGCGCCGCTGACGAAGATCCCGCCAACGAGCTCGGAGATGATCGTCTTGTTCTCAAACTCGTCGATCTGATCGTCGAGGTCGGTCAGGTAGCGTTCCTCCTGATTGGTGGCCCTGATCTCGCGAATGCACTCGAGTAGCTCCTGAATGGAGTCGGACATCCCCACGCGCAGCATCCTGACTCGCTTCTGCATCGGGCGCATCGCACGCCGCGAGGCAAACAGCAGCACGAATGCCACGGGCACGCTCCATAGGCTCGCAAGCGCCAGCCTCCAGTCGAATGTGAATAGGCATACCGCGACGACGCCGGTGGATATAAACGTCCCGTAGAGGTAGGGCAGGACGTGCGAGAAGACGTGCTCCATCGTGGTGGCGTCGGTCATGATGGTCTCGGTGAGGTCGGCGACGTCGCGCCTACCGAAGAACGACAGTGGGAGCTTGCGGAGCCTCTCCGCCAGCGAGATCCTGAGCTTTCCGCTCTCGCGGTAGACCACTCCGTAGGTGTAGGTGTACTGGAACCAATGCGACACGAGCATCACCGCGAAGAACACCGCAAGTCCTATCGCGAAAGGGGCGAGCTGAGGCAGCGGCGAGTCCGACACCAGGTGGTCAGTGAGCTGCCAGCCGAGCATAACCAAGATCCCCATGCCGGCCATGGTGGCGAGGTTTGCCACGACCGTCCAGGCCGTGCCGATCTTGATGTTTCTCGCGCCCTCATCTGACAGCGAGTATTTCTCCTTCATGGACATCGGCGCGTCACCTCCCCTCTCCGCCGAGATTGGCGATCTTCCACTCGACCGCTCTCTGGTAGTCGTCCCACATCCTCGCGTAAACGCCGCCGGCACCGACCAGCTCCTCGTGGGTCCCGGACTCTGCAACCCTGCCTTTGTCGAGCACGACGATCCTGTCAGCCCCCACTACGGTGGAGAGTCTGTGGGCTATCATCAGCACGGTCTTACCCTTGGCAAGATTGGCCAGCGCCCCCTGTATGAGGACCTCGTTCTCGGGATCAGCAAACGCCGTGGCTTCGTCGAGTACTACAATCGGGGCGTCCTTGAGAATCGCCCGGGCAAGAGAGATTCGCTGCTGCTCGCCCCCGGATAGATAGGTGCCCTCAGTGCCAATCTTGGTGTTGATGCCCTGCGGTAACCTCTCCACGATGTCGTCGCACCGCGCCGCCGAGAGGGCGCGGGTAACGTCCTCCTCACTAGCAGAGGGCCTAGCCGCTCGCACGTTGTCCAGGATCGAACGACTGAACAGTCTAGAGTCCTGGAACACAAACGCGACGTTGTCCATGAGATCGTGCGGGTTGAGGTTGCGTACGTCGGCGCCACCAACAACCACCCTGCCGCTCTGGACGTCCCAGAAGCGTGGGACCATACTCGCGGCGGTACTCTTGCCACCCCCGCTCGGGCCGACGAGCGCCACGGTCTGTCCTGGCAGCACCTCGAAGCTCACGTCATCGAGAGCTGGAGTCTGTGAACCCGGGTAGGAGAAAGTTACGTGCTCGAAGCGCACTGAGTTGTCGCTCATCACATATGGGATGGCCGGAGTCTCCATCACGGGAGCTGCGAGCACACTCTCGATCCTGCCCACCGCGTCCTGCGCGAGCTGCATTTCCTCGGCGATGAACATCATCCTTGTCATCGCGGTGGGGATGACCCCTGAGAAGATCGCGTAGAACGCGAAGTTGGCCATGAACGACGCGAAGTCGGAGGCTCCCGGGGCTATCACCAAAACGGTGGGCACTAGGAAAATCACGAGACCGTTGACGATGCACAGCTGCAACACCTGCGGCAGCCGGCAGTTTTTGACTGCGTAGTTCTCCGCCATCTCCGAATAATCGGAGATCGCCTCTCGAAACGCCCTGAACGAATAGACAGTCTGTTGGAACACCTTGACCACGGGGATGCCGCGGACGTACTCGGTGCCCGTTTTCGACATCCTCACCAACGCCTGCTGGTAGCGCATCATGAAGTCCCTGCCTCTTCCGCCCATCATCGCGAAGATGCAGCAGAACGAGAGTGCGGCGGCCACAAGGCAGGCCAGCCCCATGCGCCAGTCAAACACGAACAGGATCACGACCACGCCGACGAGCATCGCGATCGATCCCGCCGCGTCGGGCAGCTTGTGTGCCAGCAAGCCTTCTGTGGAGGCCGCACACCCATCGATCACCCTGCGTAGGGAACCCGAGGCGTTGGCGTCGAAGTAACCCAGCGCGGAGTGTGCGAGATGGTGCGTACACTGCTTTCGGATGTTGGTCGCGGTTCGAAACGCCGCGATGTGTGTGCACATGAGCGCCACGAAGTAGATGAGTATGGATGCCACAGACAGCCCCAGCGCCCACCAGCCCAGAACCGGAATCCCAGTCGCGAGCTGCCAATCGGGTGCTACAGAAAGCATCTTCCGGGCAACCATCCAGATGCATATGTAGGGACCGAAGCCCAGGATCATCGACACAGCGGACAACACGCATCCGAGATACGTAAGGCTGCGGCGCTTTCCTGCGAACTCGAGCAGCCTGCGCGTTCCGGCGGGCTTGCCCTCTCTGCTTTCCTCCGACATCATCACCTCCGATTGCCCTCCGCCACCAGCAGAAGCCACATGGCGAAACCAATGGTTAAGTTTTCCAAGGGTAACTTATCATCGTTGACAAGAGGCGAAGGGGCGCTGGCCCCATATGCGTACGAACGCGAAAAAGCCGCGCACGAAATCGAAAGGCCAGTGAGATGCTTGCCGACGTACCCGTCAAGATGCACACGTTTTTCATGCCGCAGACGGAGCAGCTGGGAATAAGGGAGATCCCCGTTGACTTCGGGTACTCGGGCGTCCTCGACAAACCCTGGGGCTCTGGGATCCTCGAGGTGATCCCGATGGGCTCCGACCTCCTAATAACAAGGCACGACCTGCTGCTCACCGAGACCCTGGAGCTCACCGAGCATCCAGGAGAATGCGCATGCGTGTGTACGATGTCGCGTGCGTGCACGAGGTCGATCCCGCAGATGCGCATCGACCGCCCAAAGGCTAACGACAACATCCTGGGCTTCGCAATGAGCGAATCGCAGATCACCTTTAACATCTCCGCAATGGAGCCTTACACCTCGTGCTGCCTGCTGATGCTGCCGGGAATCATGGACGACATAGGAGATCTCTACCCTGGAGACTACGAACAGTTGTGCCGTGACATCTACTCGATCGACCCAGAGGCACATACCCCCAGGCTAACCTCGCTACTAAAAGCGCTGTCGGACGCAGATGCAACGAGCGTCGGTGCCAGGCTCGGGATGCGAGGGATGGTACTCGGGATAATGGCGGAGATAGCGATATCAGCGGCGGCGAGGCGGCAAGCCACCCTCGCCGAGGGAACCCCATCGCAAAGAGCGCTCGTGCGCAGGGCGAAGAGCCTAATAGAGTCCAGACTGGGATCCGGGATGACCATCGACTCGTTGGCATCGGAGCTCTACGTGGGCAGGAGTAAACTGTGTTCGGCATTCAAGATGGAGACCGGCATGGGGATTGGAGAGTTCGCAAGGAAACTCCGCGCCGAGCGCGCCAAGGAGATGCTCCTAGACGGCGGTCTTTCGGTCTCTGAGATCGCAGGACTTCTGGGTTACAGCAGGCAGAGTAGCTTCTACGCAATGTTTAGGTCGGAGACCGGGATGAGCCCAACGCAGTGGCGGGAGAAGGACTCTGGCCGCTAGGTCGTCTGCAGACAGAATCGTCCCTCAGTGGCTCGACGCGCTTGGGGATCCTGCACCCTAGAACGAGACCTGCGGCGCCGCCTTCGTCTCCTCGGGGACCTCAAGCATGTCGCGCTTCTCAAAGTGTCCAATATTGGCGAAGATGCTGCCAGGGAAGGTCTGGATGCCGACGTTGTAGCGCATGACGGTGTCGTTGTAGGACTGCCTCATGTAGCTGATCTTGTCCTCCGTCTCGGTGAGCTGGGCCTGCAAGTTGAGGAAGTTGGTGTTGGCCTTGAGATCCGGATAGGCCTCTGCGACGGCGAACAGCGACCTGAGTGCCCCAACGAGCTCACCCTCCGCCCGCGATGCCTCCGCGGGACTCCCGGCACCCATGATGGCGCTCCTGGCTGCGGTGACCTTCTCGAACACGCCGCTCTCGTGCTTCGCGTAGCCCTTGACCGTCTCGACGAGGTTGGGGATGAGGTCGTTTCGCCTCTGGAGTTGCACGTCTATCTGAGCCCAAGCGTTGTCCACGCGCAGGCGGAGCTTGACCAGGTTGTTGTACATCACGATGCAGAAGATCGCCAGGATCACTATGATCGCAATGATCACGATTATGGCAACGAGCATGCTGGTTCCTTTCGATATATAGGAAGGTTCCGTTTAGGCTCTATGCTAACATCTCAGACGATCTTCGAACCGCCGCGGAAACACAGAGAGGGACGGCATGGCATCCTCCAGGTCAACAAACACCGTGTCGCTGCTGGTGGCACTTCTCACAACGCTCGCTCTCGCGGTGGTGCTATCGCTCTCCTTTGCGTCGCAAGCGCAGGCCAAGGAGATGAACGTCAAATCTGTAAATATAGAGGCCACCGTGCTCGAGACGGGCGATGTCGAGGTCTCCGAGACCAGGACCATCCTATTTGACGGAAACTATCACGCGCTATGGTGGTACCTAGGCACCAGTTCCTTCGACGGGATACAGGTCACCGGCGTGACCATAGCCAATGCTGACGGCTCCAACCTCGTCAACCTCGAAGAGATCCCGTTCGAGACCCAGTGGAGGACCACCGGGTACGCAACAACCCCATCATACGCAGTGGATAACCAGGTCGACTACTCCGGGAATGTGACGAGCGTAGACCCTTACGTGTTCTACGACTTCGCCGACGGAACCACGCATCAGGTGACTATCCACTATACGATCCTCGGCGGTGCAAACATGTACAACGACGTCGCTGAGTTCTACTGGCAACTGGTGGGCACCGACACCGAGGTCTCGATCAGCAACCTGACCGTCACCGTGAACATGCCAGTGCTCGAAGGCGCGACCGTCTCCGTGGGCGACAACCTGCGCGCATGGGGGCACGGCCCGCTCACCGGCTCCATCGCGATCGCCGAGGACGGCACCATCACGATGACCGTCCCCTACGTGTCCGCAGGGCAGTACGTGGAGCTTCGCACCACCTTCCCCACCGATTGGCTCACCGACTTCACGGGCCAGAGCATCGACGCGGACATGCTGTCCCAGATCCTCGAACAGGAGCAGGAGTGGGCCGATCAGGCAAACCAACAGCGCATGCAAGCCCTCTTGATGGTGATCGGCGTCATAGGCGCCAGCGCCGCGATCTTCATCGTAATACTTGTCCTGTGGCTCAAGTTCGGAAAGGAGTACAAGCCGGAGTTCTCCGACGAGTACTTCCGTGATGTGCCGGCCGACATCCACCCCGCACTAGTTTCGATCGTGTGGGAAAACGGCGATATCAAGTCGGTGGCGTTTACGGCGACGCTCATGTCACTCGCGGAGCAGGGCGTCATAACCCTAGAGAAGATCGTCTCGCCGAACTGGCGTGGCAAGGAGATCGTCGACTACATGCTCATAAGGAACCCGGAAAGAGCGGCGCAGGTAACCGATCCTACCGACAAGCGCGCCCTCCAGTTCGTGTTCGAGCAGATCGGCATGGGGTCCAACGAGGTCCGTATGAGCTCGTTCAGGGCCATCGCCAAGTCCTCGCCCTCCGTAATCAGATCGTCCATGAACCTCTGGAGATCCGAGCTGTCCATGCGCAGCAACTTAGCCGAGCTGTTCGAGAAACGCGGGAATACTCTCAAGACCATCGGAAACGTGCTGTCCGTCGTCAACGCGATACTCGCCCTGACGATGCTGTCGCGAGATGAGTTTATCCTCGCTGGTATCTGCCTCGTCTTCACCATCCCGTCGTTCATACTCTCGTCCAAGATGACCAGACGCACTAAGATGGCCGTCGAGATACATGCCAGGTGCAAGGCGCTTCGCAGGTGGTTCAAGGACTTCTCCAACCTCAAGGAGGCCGTACCCACCGACGTCAAGATCTGGAGGAAGTTGCTCGTTTTCGCCGTCGTCCTAGGCGTGTCGCGTGAGGTATCCAGACAGCTCGAGGCGAGAATGCCAGAACTGATAGAGGACCCGTACTTCTTCCCGATGTGGTACTGGGTGCACTGGGACATCCACAGCGGGCACTCCCCCATCGAAGACATCACCACCACGTTCAACTCCGCTTTGTCGACCGCCACATCGAAGACGTCTAGCGGCGGTGGAGGTGGAGGTGGCTTCAGCGGTGGCAGCGGAGGTGGAGGCGGCGGAGGCGGCTTCGGGGGACGCTAACCCACGGCGCCGTATTAAAACCTGCCTTCCTTGAAATCGATGACGAGGCTGCGTGTCAGCGACATGTCATCGTCGGTCTCTGTAATCTCGGAGCGCTCCACCCACTCGGCTGAGGAGAGTTCGTTGTCGTCGATGGTCACCTCCTCGCTGCCATCGAGCACAGCGGAAAACCCCATCATGATGTTGCCGTCTACTCCCCAGGGCTGGCTCTTCCTGTAGACGATGTCCTTCACCTGAAGGCCGGTCTCCTCAAACACCTCTCGAGCGCACGCCTGCTCAGGTGTCTCCCCTATCTCACAAAAACCCGCGACGATGCTCCTCTGGCGGTAGTGCCTCCCGGCGTACCTTGTGAGGAGAATCCTCTCCCCATCGGTGACCGCAACGGCAACCACCGGGTTAATCCTGGGAAACACCATGTTGCTGCACTCCGGGCATATAAGACAGCGCTCCAGCTCCGAGCGCGCCATCGGATGTCCGCACCTGCCGCACACCCTGTTGGTGTCGTACCAGTTATGCAGATGCTTGCCAGTGGCCGCTGCAAACCTCTCCACCCTGCGCCCGCTTGAGGCCAGCTCCATAACATCCGAGAGTCCAAAGCCATCTTGAGAGTTGGACTCCAGCATCTGAGAGAGGCTCGTTCCCATAGGTCGAAGGCCGATGAAGTAGGATCCGGTCCCAGATCCTACAGGAGCGCCCTTCGGACCGTGGATCACGAAGCCGTATATCGCTTCAAGGTGCAGCCGTGGCATGGAGTCTGCAACCTCGGCCACCGTGGGCAGTCTAATCCCATCGTCGGCTTTGATCGCGAGGACGTATCTGCCTTCGAAGGTCATTATCCTGTCATCGGGATCGGGTTGCTTTGTCCTGAAGCGGCCGTCCAGCTCCATTGGCTCTATGTCCTGTATCAACTCGCCCTCCATCCAACATCACGGATCCGTCGCTTTCCAGGTTCTGGGCGGGGTGTCCGGAGCACAGCATGCCCATCTGGTGGGCCCTGCGTCAATCTTGACATGATCCAAGTTTAAACCCACGCACCCGATCGAATCTAACCAGGATGTCCGGCTGCTATACTCTCCACCAAGGGAAATCGGCAGAGCAACAAAGACCGCGATCGCGGCGGGCTCCTTATGGGGAAGGGAACGTCCATGCCTTTCAAGATCGGCTTTGACAAGGACAAGTACATCTCGATGCAGGCGGAGAGGATCCGCCAGAGGATCGATGAGTTCGGCGGCAAGCTGTACCTCGAGTTTGGTGGAAAGCTTTTCGACGACTACCACGCCTCTCGCGTGCTTCCGGGGTTCGAACCCGACATCAAGCTCAGCATGCTCAAGAGCATGTCCGACGACGTGGAGATCGTGTTCGCCATCAACGCCAACGATATCGAAAAGAGCAAGGTCAGGGGCGATCTGGGTATCACCTACGACGAGGATCTGCTCCGTCTGATGGGGATCTTCTTGAACATGGGCTTTCTGGTGGGCTCTGTGGTGATAACCCACTACAGAGGGCAGACCAATGCGGCGGCGTTTCGCAAGAGGCTCGAGGGGCTGGGTGTAAAGAGCTACTTGCACTACCCCATCGAGGGCTACCCCCACAACATCGACTTTATCGTCAGCGACGATGGGTACGGCAAGAACGACTACATCGAAACGCAGCGCCCGCTCGTCGTGGTGACCGCCCCCGGGCCGGGTTCTGGCAAGATGGCTACGTGCCTCTCTCAGCTCTACCATGACTACCGCAGGGGAATCAGATCCGGATACGCGAAGTTCGAGACCTTCCCCATCTGGAACCTCCCGCTCGATCACCCGGTAAACATCGCCTACGAGGCCGCAACCGTCGATCTCGGCGACGTCAACGCGATCGACCCATTCCACCTAGAGGCCTACGGGCAGACCACGGTCAACTACAACCGCGACATCGAGATCTTCCCGGTGCTGCGTGCGATGCTGGAAAAGGTCGCCGGACAATGCCCCTATAAGTCGCCCACCGACATGGGAGTCAACATGGCCGGCATGGCAATCACGGACGACGAGGTGGTCAGAGACGCCGCCAAGAAAGAGATCGTGAGAAGATACTTCACCGCGGCTGTGGAGCTCAAGCGCACGGGCCTGGGTGAGGAGCTCATCACCCGCCTGGAGATAATGATGAACCGCGCAGGCGTGACAGCCAACTACTCGCCCGCAAGAAGCGCGGCGTTGCTCAAGGAGGAGGTCAGTGGCACACCATCAGGGGCTATGGAGCTTCCCGACGGCAGAGTGATCACCGGCAAGACATCCCCGCTTCTCGCTGCGGCGTCCTCCGTGTTGCTAAACGCCCTGAAGGCTCAGGCGGGGATCGACGATGACATCTACGTGATAAGCGACGCCGCGCTCGAGCCGATCACACGACTTCGCACCGAGCAGCTCGGTCACAAGAACCCCAGGCTGCATCCGATGGAGATGCTGATAGCGCTCTCCACCTCCTCGCTCACGAGCCCACTCGCGCAGAGGGTGATCGACCATGCCAAAGAACTAAGGGGCTGCGACGCCTACTTCTCGGTGATCATCTCGCAGGAGGATGAGCAGCTCTGCCGCACGCTGGGCATCAACGTCTGCTGCGAGCCCAAGTACGAGAACTCCTTCCCCGACTGACGCCGGGACTACAGCAGGTGCTCGATTAGGCTCGGCAGCACCGGCTCGAACATGACGCCGTACCAGTGCGACTTGTCTCCCTGGGTGTACTCGATGCACTCCACCGTGTAGTCGGCGGCGATCCTGGCGGAATCGAATGCGGAGTGCCCGTTGAGCATCATCCCCACGAATGCGGATGCGTAGACATCGCCAGTGCCATGGCAACCCTTGGAGATAAGCCTGTGCTCGTAGTAGTTGCTGCCGGCCGAGTCGGCCACCACCACACCGGTCCTCCCCTGTCTGTAGGAGACGCCGGTGAGCACGACCGTCCTGCTCCCCAAAGACATCATCCCCTCGACGAGCCTGGTCACGTAGGCCACGTCGTAGTCGGTGCGGTACTCCTCCCCTACGAGCAGGCAGGCCTCAGTGATATTGGGGAGCACGTAGTCCGCGCCGTCGCAGAGCCTACGCATTGCGGAGACGTAGTCCTGGTCAAACGCCGGGTATAGCGAGCCGTTGTCCGCCATGGCTGGGTCAATGAACCTGACAGCCCCATCGCGCGATAGGCTGCCCATGATGGAAAGTACATGATCTATCTGATCGGTGGATCCGAGGTAACCAGTATAAAAGGCGTCGAAGTCGATTCCTTCGCTTTTCCAATGCGCTTCGATGCCGGGAATGTCCTCGGAAAGATCTCTCACCGTGTAACCCGAGAAGCCACCGGTGTGCGTTGACAGCACGGCGGACGGGATGATGCATGTCTCGATTCCACAGGCCGAGATGATAGGCAGGGCAACCGTGAGCGAGCACTGGCCGACGCACGAAATGTCCTGGATGGTAAGGATCCTCTTATAATTCATATAAATCACACCTCTAAATCGGAAACCGTCACCCAGTTGGAAGGGCTGGGCCACGTTCGAGGATAAGCTATCCCGTTTCTACCCAAATGCTAATCTGACCTCAATTCCGCCTACGGCGAGAATGCCCGCTTGTCACAGCCTGGCGCAGCCTGAAGGAATTACGGTTTGAATAGTGCGCCGTTTCTTGTCGTACCGTTCAACCCTAACAAGGCGCAAGCAGGCGATTTTCAATTTCAGAGGTTTATCATGTCGATTGGGCGATGCTTGATAATCGTTTCAATAGGCTCAAATGGCACTTGTGGCTATATGGGCGCACAGGCTTTTGATCGTGTAGGTTCAATCTTTCGACTTTCGTTGGAGGCGACAAAGTGAAGTTATTGGTAATCGGAGATAGACAGCGAGCCGAAAAATACATGCCAGATCTACCTGTTATCAAAGAAGTTGAGCTTGTCGTGGCTGAGCGTGGCAGCTCCAACGAGGAGATCCTCGCACTTGCACCGGATGCCGACTTCATTCTTGCCGATGCGATCAGTCCGGTTGATGCCGAACTCATGGACGGCATGAAGAACCTCAAACTTGTTCACTCCGAAGGCGTTGCCTTCAATGCCATCGATTTGGATGCCGCTAGGACAAGGGGGATAGTGGTTTGCAACAATGCCGGCGCAAATGCCGACGGAGTTGCAGAGCAGGCCATTCTTCTGATGCTGTCCTGTCTGCGTGATGTGATCAACGCCGATGGCGCCGTCAGATCTGGAAATCAGATCAAGGTCAAAGAGCGCATGATGGTCGAGGGCATCAGGGAGCTCGGAGATTGCACGGTAGGTCTTGTCGGTCTTGGTGCAATCGGACAGGCTACAGCCAAGAAACTCAAGGCCTGGGGATGCAAGATTCTCTACAACAAGAGAAATCGCTTGAGCGCAGAAACAGAGTCCGAGCTGGGTGTTTCATATGCCGAGCTGGAGCAGATAATCACAGGCTGCGACATTGTCAGCATCCATGTTCCGGTAACAGATCAGACTCAAGGAATGGTAGATGCGGACTTTCTCGCCAAGATGAAGCCCGATTCGATTCTCATCAATACCGCACGCGGCGAGATCGTAGACAATGAGGCTTTAGTAGCTGCCCTCGAAGCTGGAAGCATTGCAGCTGCGGGTTTGGACACTGTGGCTCCCGAGCCTGTGGAGCTGGACAATCCGCTGATCAACATGAGTGAGGCTGCAATGAGTCGCGTGGTGTTTTCACCGCACATCGGTGGTGTGACCGAAGGGATGTTCTATCGCGCGCATCGCACTGTATGGGAAAACGTCGCACGGGTGATAGCGGGAGAGACTCCGATTAACATTGTGTCCTAGCGATCGATCGGAGCATCCACAATGCGCTTGGTGAACTGGGAGACTGGTCGATTGGTCTAGACCATGCGGCTGAAATTGGATATCAACCACAGGAATAGATTGGATATACTTTCAAGCTGTTCAACATACTCACACGCACGCGCGATCCTGAGCGGGACTCATGGAAATCGGACCAGTAAGCCTCTGATAATCAGCTGGAAGGAGCGTTGATGTACAAGACCACGATCGGCATCGATGGCATGTCCTGTGGCATGTGCGAGGCTCATATCAACGATGCCATTCGTCAGAATTTTAAGGTCAAGAAGGTCTCGTCCTCCCATAAAGACGACGAGACGGTCGTGATCTCCAAGGAGGAGTTAGACGAAAACGCGGTTAGAAATGCCATCGGTAACACCGGTTACACGGTGACCAGCTTCACCATCGAACCCTACGAGAAGAAGGGGATCTTTGGTTAGAGGCCCGAACAGCGTTAATTTAGGCAACTAGGCCCCCGAAAGGGGGTCTTGTCGTATATCAGACAGATGGTACTTTTGCAGAGTGAGAAACCGGAGACTTAGCCAACCGCAAGAAAGGTTGTTACCAGAGGCCTATCACATGCTGCATGGCAAGGCTCACCACGGCAATGCAGACCCAGCAGCAGAATCCCAGCAGGAGAGGCTTCGCGCCACTTCTCACTAGCTTGACTATATCGGTGTTGAGTCCTATAGCACCCATCGCCATCACGATGCAGAACTTCGCGAGATTCGTGAGCGGGTCGAACGCATCCGCGTCCAACCCAGCAGAGGTCAAAACCGTGGCGATAAGAGCTGCAACCAAGAAGAATAGGATGAACAGCGGAAACGATCGCCTCAGACTGAAACCCCCGACCGTGCTACCGTCATGGCCCTTCCCCGCCGCAAGCGCGGCCTTGCGCTCCCTAGACGAGACCCATATGGCCAGCACCAGGGTGATCGGGATGATCGCAAGCGTCCTGGTGAGCTTGACGATGGTGGCGTAGTCGAGCGAGTCTGAGCCCGGGTGCATCCCATCCCATGCCGCCGCGGCGGCGGTGACGGAGGAGGTGTCGTTGACCGCGGTCCCGGCGAACAGCCCAAACCCATCATTGCTGAGTCCCAACCAGCCGCCCAACGTGGGAAACAGGACCGCCGCGATCACATTGAACAGAAAGATGACCGATATGGCCTGCGCGACCTCCTCGTCCTTCGCCTTAATGACCGGCGCGGTGGCCGCGATCGCGGACCCACCGCAGATAGAAGAGCCCACACCCACTAGCGTTGCGATCTTGCCCGGGATCTTGAGAGCTTTGCTGAACACAAAGGCCACAACCAGCGCGGTCGCTATCGTCGAGAGGATCACGGGCAGCGAGATCAAGCCGACCTGAGCAATCTGGTTCAAGTTGAGTCCGAACCCCAACAGGACGACAGCCAGCTGCAAGACGTACTTCGAGGTAAACCCTATGCCGTCCTTAGTCCCACCATGCTCCTTCCAGAACACCGCGATGAGCATTCCGATGAGGATGGCAAACACTGAGCCCCCGACTACCGGGACAAGTGTCCCCATATACCAGCATGGGATCGCTAGGATCAGACAAACAAGCAGACCTGGAACGATCGACTTGACCTTAACGACGCTGATCATCCACATCTCCCTCTACGCTTTGCCGGCGGGGAGGTCAAGCGCTTCATTGGCCCGACCGCGGCTGAATACTGTGAATTCTCAACATGATAGACTTTTTAAGGAACTAGCGATCTGAATTTCTCCCTTTTTCAACGGCGGATGGAGACGTCCATCGCATGATTTGAGGCATCGTTTACGGAGGTGAACTGGTTGGAAGGCGCTTCTTCGAACTACTCGGAGATGGATCCCAGCGAGCTTCTGAACGAGCTCGCAAAGAGACGCGCGCTGCCACTCGAGGGTTACGAGAGACTGATCTCTTCGCGGACAGAGAAGCTGGCAGAACAAGCCGCCGAGCTCGCCATGGTGGACCGCAGGAGAATCTATGGCAACGAGGTATTCGTCCGAGGGCTCATCGAGTTCACCAACTTCTGCACCAACGATTGTTTGTACTGCGGGATCAGGAGATCCAACGAGAACTGCCAGAGGTACCGCCTAACACAGGAAGAGATCCTCGAGTGCTGCAGACAGGGTTGGGAGATGGGCTTTAGGACATTCGTGCTTCAGGGCGGTGAGGATCCACTGTGCACCGACCATGCGATGTGCGAGCTGATCAGCCAGATCAAGCGTGACAACCCCGGCTGCGCCGTTACGCTCTCGATCGGGGAACGCAGCGCCGAGAGCTACCGGGCACTGCACGAGGCCGGGGCCGACAGATACCTTCTTCGCCACGAGACCGCCAACCGCGAACACTACTCACTCCTGCACCCACCCGAGATGTCCCTAGACACGAGGATCCAATGTCTTGTCAATCTGAGAAAAGCGGGCTTCACGATCGGAGCAGGCTTTATGGTGGGCTCACCCTTCCAGACCCCCCGCACACTCGCCGAGGATCTGAAACTGATCGAAACCCTGCGACCCGAGATGTGCGGCATAGGCCCGTTTATCCCTCATCATGCAACCCCGCTAGGAGAGTTTCCCAGGGGAACCGTTGAGCTCACCTGCTTCCTGCTCTCGCTCATAAGGCTCATCAGCCCCTCAATCCTCCTGCCAGCAACCACAGCTCTCGGCACCATCGATGATCGCGGCAGGGAAAAAGGAATCCTCTCGGGAGCCAACGTGGTAATGCCCAACCTCTCCCCTATCTCAGTGCGATCCAAGTACGAGATCTACGAGAACAAACTCGGTACCGGAGCGGAAAGTGCACAGGCACTCGAGGAGCTATCGACGAGGATGCGCGACATCGGCTTTCGAATAGTCGTGGACAGAGGCGATCCACGTTTCCCTTGATCTCCTTCCTCTACCAAAGTGTGATAATGGGTTTCGGGAGACAGTCTGACTCCCTGGAAGGAACATAGGGATGACATTTTACGATCCGGCCTCCATGAGGGCCGAAGAATTCATAAACCACGACGAGATCCTAGAGACACTGGCCTATGCCGATGCGAACCGAGGCAACACCGAGCTCATCGACCAGATCCTAGACAAGGCGCGTCCCCGTCTGGTTGGCGGCGGATACAGATGCGCAGGGCTCAACCACAGGGAAGCCTCGGTGCTGCTCGCCTGCGACATACCCGAGAAAAACGAGGAGATCCGCAGAATCGCCGAGGAGATCAAGCTCGCACTCTACGGCAACAGGATCGTGATTTTCGCCCCGCTCTACCTCTCCAACTACTGCGTCAACGGCTGTCTCTACTGCCCCTACCATCTCAAAAATGAGACGATACCCAGAAAGAAGCTCACCCAAGAGGAGATCGTCCGAGAGGTCGTGGCGCTTCAAGACATGGGCCACAAGCGCCTTGCCATCGAGGCCGGCGAGGATCCGGTCAACAACCCTATCGAATACATCCTCGAGTGCATCAACACCATCTACTCGATAAAGCACAAGAACGGCTCGATACGAAGGGTCAACGTGA
>CAYRYP010000018.1:0-21873 GCA_964428485.1 uncultured Coriobacteriaceae bacterium | reverse complement strand
TTACAACCTGCGGTGCCACCTTTATTGGCTCTGCCTACACAGAACCCTCTCACGAACATGCCAACACATGTTCTGCCTTTAACGCAGGCTTACGGTCCAGATACTCGGTCGGTTAGGGCTTTGCCTCAAACCTTCCTTTCCCCTTTCCCTCAGCGAACCATTTACCGCCCAGCTTTCTACGGGAATCTCAGCTGCGCCCGCTCTCTGTGAGTGCTCATGACGGCTTGACTTTCGCCTCATCGGTTTCAACTATTCAGTTGTGGGTCGTACTTTAACACAGAGAGGCAGCATAAGGTCAAGGGTCTCTTTTCACTTAATGCGCCTGCGGCATCCCGGAAGCTGTGCTGAACATTGCTTGCCCTTCTTCTTCAGATTCCACCTCGCGATGAGCACCCAAAGACGAAAGGCTACGCGCTTCCCGCTGCCGGGCGCGCTAGGGACTCATCTCCCATTAGAAAACGTGCCATGCTCGGCACACAAACAGGCCGGACGGGGATAACCCGCCCGGCCCGAATCATCTATCGGACTGTAGGTCAGACCTTGCTAGACCTGGAGCTCCGTCCTCTTGATGAGATCGTCTTGCGCCGCCTTGTAGACCTCGGTGAAGTAGGCCGAGAACCCTGCGATGCGCACGACCAGATCCTTGTAGTCCTCGGGATGCTTCTGTGCCTCGCGCAACGTGTCGGCCGAGACGATGTTGAGCTGCATCTCGGCACCACCAAGCTCGAAGAAGTAGGTGGACATGAGGTCAATGAGCTTCCTCATACCCTCCTCACCTGCAATGGAGGCGGGGCTGAACTTCATGTTGAGAAGCACGCCGTTGGAGTACTTCTGGTGATCGAAC
Source organism: uncultured Coriobacteriaceae bacterium (assembly GCA_964428485.1). Lineage (GTDB taxonomy): Bacteria > Actinomycetota > Coriobacteriia > Coriobacteriales > CADBOM01 > CAZPAN01. The sequence continues at coordinate 21,029 of CAYRYP010000018.1, read as the reverse complement.
CTGGTGACCGAGCTCAGGATCGCGGTGGGACCGCTCACATCGAGACCCTGGACAGCCGAGATTCCGTCGGACAGAGGCTCGCCGGAGTGACGCCCATCGGGGGTGGCACCGGTGAACTTGCCGTAGACGATGTTCAGCGTGACGGGGAACATACCAGCGGAGTACTTGTTGCCGCGCGGGCCGGTCTTGGTGGCCACGTAGTCGGCAAAGCCCTCGGCCACAAACTTCGTGTACCTATCGGCATAAGCGTCACCATTGCCGTAGTGGACGATCTCGGTGAGCAGGCGCTGGCGCAGATCCTCGTAACCCTCCCAGTCGTTGCGAATGGCTTCGAGAAGCTCGCGTCCGGTGCACATCTCGCGCCTGAACACGGCCTCGTCGATGATGTTCAGCGACTCGATCACGTTGCCAAGACCAATACCGGAGATGCCGGTGGAGTTGTACTTGGCACCACCATACATAACGTCGCGTCCACTCTCCATACAACCGGTCATCATCGAGGAAATGAGCGGCTGGGGCATGAACTCGCGCGCTACAAGCTCGTAGGCGTTGTTTATTGCGACGTACCAGTCGACCCAGTATTTCAACTGGTCCATGTAGGCGTCCTTGACCTCCTCGATCGACTCCATCTCGGCCAAGGTCTTGGAGACTGGGCCGAACTGTGTCTCGGTGTCCACCAGTGGACCGGTGGTGCGATAGGCCTTGCCACCATTGATGGCGAGCATCAACATCTGAGCGTTGTTGATGTAGGAGTTGGTTCCCATACCGCCGCTAGCGGGCCAAGTGCATCCTCCGACAGCTGGCTCAACGCAGCCGATTATGCAGTAGTCGCGAGCGTCGTCCTCGGAGAAGCCGCGCTTGATGAGGGTCGGGATGATCTGCTCGTCGGAGAACCAGGCCGGCACACCGCCGTTGACCTTGTTAACCTCGATCGCGCACTCCCAGAGCTTATCGGGGGTGCCGCGGTGCACGCGCAGACCCTGGGAGGGGCTGTGCATCTTCATGCGACCCATAGACTCGAGACCCATGTAGGTGATGGGGTTGGTGGCGTCGTTGCCGTCGGCGTCGACCCCTCCGATGGTGATCATCTGCCCAGAGGTGTATCCCGGCGCGGACAGGGCGACACGACCCGCCCAGGCCTTGTTGCACTCAGCCACCTTAAGGTAGTACAGGTCGACGAGCTCCTGCGCCTCCTCCCAAGTGATGGCCCCACTCTCGAGGTCGCGCTCGACATACTCTCCGAGGAGCTGGTCGAGACGCCCAACGCTGGTGCCGTGCATGTTGGCGTCCATGAGGATGGCGCTCTGATAGAACCAGAGGGCCTGGATAGCATCGCGGAAGTCGCGCGCGGGGTTCTCGATGACCCAACCCATCGTGTCGGCCATGCGCTCGAGCTCATCCTTGCGTGCAGGCTCGGTGCACTCCTCAGCCATCTTGGCGAGTTCAGCAGCGTAGCGCTTAGCGTAGGTGATCATGCCCTCGCAGACGATGGAGACGCCACGGTAGAACTCGTAGGAACGGGCGTCGTCGCCGACGAGCCCCTCGGCAAGAAGGGCAGCGGCCCTTTCCTCGGCCTCCTCCTTGACCTTCTTGAACCCAACATGGAGCGGAGTCCAGTAGTTGGGAGCAAAATGGCCGACGGGCTGCGGGCAGATGTCCTGGGCGGTGAAAGTCAGCGCGCAGTTGCTGGTGAGCGGAGCGTACTCCGGCGGAATGTAAGGGTTGACCTTGGTGCAGAGGCACTCCTCGTTCCAAAAGTCGAGGGTGTCGAAGATGTACTGCTTGTCCTCATCGGTGTACTCGTAGGGATCGCACTCACGATTCTTGAGATAGTCATCGTCACCGAGCTCGGGGACGAGCCAGCTGACGCTGTACTCCGGATAGAGAGCGGATGCCTTGTAGGTGGCGGTGTAGGAACCCACGATGAGCTCCTCATCGCGAACGAAGATAGGCATCTTCTCGCACATATTCTTGAAGTTGAGCGCCCTTTTCATCGTCCCGTTCATGCTGCGGTTGTTCATGTAGAACTCGGTGATGATCTTGTAGCGCGTGAGGTCTAGGCGGGGCACGGTGTCCCTGTAGAGCTTCCTCATGCGCTCGACGCGCTCGGTCATAGGGCTGAACTCGTACATATGCACCTTCCTTCCTGACTTCCGATACCGCCGTGCCGTAAATGGATGACACGGCTTGAATGCATACAAATATGATGCTCTAGCTCGATTGGCACCCCGGTGACATGTTGCACAAAACATGATTCTCTGCGGGGCATTTCTCACCTTTTAGTTTCGCAAGCATTCGCAAGCAGCCTGTTGGGCCCAAGATCCTCGCAGGGCCGGGAGATGTGCTCCCCCAGCCCTGTTCGCACTACGCGATGCATGCATCTACTGTAGTCGCCCTGTTGTCCTGCGGCGAAAAACTAGATGGCAAGCTCCGTCCTCTTGATGAGGTCGTCCTGGGCCGCCTTGTAGACCTCGGTGAAGTAGGCTGAGAACCCTGCGACCCTCACCACGAGGTCCTTGTACTCCTCGGGGTTGGCCTGGGCTGCCCTGAGAGTGTCGGCCGAAACGATGTTGAGCTGCATCTCCATACCACCCATGTCGAAGAAATAGGTGGACATTAGCTCGATGAGCTTGTCCACACCCTCGTCGCCGGCTATGGCCGAGGGGCTGAACTTCATGTTGAGCAGAAGCCCGTTGGAGTACTTCTGGTGGTCAAAGCCTGTGACGGAGTTCAGAATCGCGGTCGGCCCGCTCACGTCGAGGCCCTGGACCGCCGAGATCCCGTCGGAGAGCGGCTCTCCAGCATGACGCCCGTCAGCAGTGGCGCCGGTGAACTTGCCGTAGGTCACGTTCATCGTCACCGGGTACATGCCCGCCGCGTACCTGTTGTCGCGGGCTCCCTTGCGCGTGACGACGAAGTCGGCGAAGCTCTCCGCCACAAACCTGGTCTGCATGTCCGCCACCGGGTCTCCGTTTCCGTAGTGAGCAATCTCGCTGAGCAGGCGCTGGCGCAGATCCTCATAGCCCTCCCAATCGGCCACAAGCGCATCATATAGCTCGCGGGTGGTGCAGATATTCTTCTGGAAGCACGCCTGGTCGATGATGTTGAGCGACTCGACAACGTTGCCGAGGCCTATTCCAGAAAGTCCGGTGGAGTTGTACCTGGCGCCGCCATCCATGACATCCTTGCCGCTGTCCATGCAGCCCTCCATCATCGAGGAGACGAGGGGCTGGGGCATCTCGCGGCGGGCGACCGTCTCAAAGGTGTTGACCATGGCCGCATACCAGTTCACCCAGAACTGAAGCTGCACCTCGTAGGCATGCTTGACCTGCTCGATGGTCTCCATCTCGTAGAGGTAGCCGGTGTGCGGGCCAAACTGGGTCTCGGTGTCGGCGAGAGGACCGGTGGTGCGGTATGATCTTCCATCGTTTATCGCAAGGGAGAGCACATTGCCAAAATTCAGGTATGTACTCACTCCGATCCCACCGCAAGCTGGCCACTCGGCTCCCCCAATGGAGGGCTCAACGCAGCCGATGAGGCAGTAGTTCCAAACATCCTTCTCGGAGATGCCGCGCTTGCGAAGCGCCGGGATGATCTGCTCGTCGGAGTACCACGCGGGCACGCCTCCGTTGATCTTGTTGACGGCGATCGCGCACTCCCATACCTTGCGCGGGGTGCCCTTGTGAATCCTGAGTCCCTGGGTGGGGCTGTGCATCTTCATGCGGCCCATCGACTCGAGGCCCATATAGGTGATGGGGTTGGTGGAGTCGTTGCCCTCAGCATCGATTCCGCCGAGGGTGATGAGCTGTCCGGAGGTATATCCGGGCGAGGAGTATGCGGCCTTACCGGCCCAGACCTTGTTGCACTCGGCCACCTTGAGATAGTAGAGATCGACCAGCTCCTGGGCCTCCTCCCAGGTGATGGCGCCGGACTCCAGGTCACGCTCGACATACTCGCCTAGTATCTGGTCAAGACGCCCGACGCTAGTGCCGTGCATGTTGCCGTCCATGAGGATGCAATTCTGATAGAACCATAGGGCCTGAATAGCGTCGCGGAAGTCACGCGCGGGATTCTCGATGATCCATCCCATCGTGTCGGCCATGCGCTCGAGCTCTGCCTTGCGCACAGGCTCGGTGCACTCCTCAGCCATGCGTGCCAGCTCGGCGGCGTAGCGCTTAGCGAAGATCATGATGCCCTCGCACACGATCGAGACGCCGCGGTAGAAGTTGTACTGGTCGACCTGGTCTCCGGGTATTCCGTCGGCCTCGAGCTCGGCGATCCTGCGATCGGCTTCGGCCTTGCGCTTGGCGAATCCCTCACGCAGAGGAGCCATGTAATTGGGGGCATAGTGCCCGATGGGCTGCGGGCAGATGTCCTTGGCCGTGAAGTTGATGACGCTGTTGTCGGCGATGGTCTTGTATGTCTCCGGGATGTAGGGGTTGACCTTGGCGCAGAGGCTCTCCTCATCCCAGAAGGAAGCGGTCTCGAGGATGTAGGCCTTGTCCTCTGGAGTGTACTTGTATGGGTCGACGTCGCGGTTCATCAGATAGTCGTCGTCGCCCAGCTCGGGGATCAGCCAAGCCATCGTGTACTCGGGGTAGAGCGCCGAGGCCTTGTATGTGGCGGTGTAGGAGCCGACGATCAGTTCGTCCTCGCGGACGAATATCGGCATCTTCTCGCACATGTTCTTGAAGTTGAGGGCACGTTTGAGGTTGCCGGTCACGTTGCGGTTGCTCATGTAGAACTCGGTAATGATGCGATAGCGGGTAGTGTCGAGATATGGGACCGTGTCGCGGTAAAGTTTCCTCATGCGCTCGACGCGATCCGTCATTGGGCTGAACTCGTACATTGCTAGCTCCTCTCTGTCTATCGTGAGAGCTCCCAGCCTCTTGATACTTCTTGTATACCCCCTCCGCACTCGGAAACGTTGTCTCGACCGCCTCCGAACACGCTTGCTTTGATAAGGTGGCCGCGCCTATTCACACAACGGCACGGCCACCTCAAGGGTATTTGTCGATCGACCTAGAACGTGTTCTCCGTCCTGGAGATGATGTCGTTTTGCAGATCGGGGGTCATCTCGACGAAGTAGGCCGAGAAGCCTGCGATGCGCACGACGAGGTCACGGTAGGTGACCGGGTCGGCCTGAGCAGCGCGCATGGTTTCGGCGGAAACAATGTTGTACTGAACCTCCATCCCGCCGTTCTCGAAGTAGGCCTTGGTCATATCCGCCAGCTTGGTGACCCCATCGTCGTCGGAAACGGCCGACGGGTGGATGCGGATGTTGAGCGCTAGTCCGTCCATGAAGCGACTGTGATCGAAGCAGCACTCGGAGTTGAACACCGCCGTGGGGCCGTTGACGTCGCGCCCCTGAGCCGGGCTGGTTGCGTCGGCGATGGGCTGCGCATCGTAGCGCCCGTCCGGAGTCGCCCAGGTCTGCTTGCCCTGCGCGATGTGGTCGGATGCTCCGTAGAGACCGGCCTTGTAGACCTTGCCATCAAGACCGGAGCACTCGCCGCACAGATCGCGATAGAGATCGCAGATCCAAGCCATCTCCATGTCGGCGTAGGGGTCGTCGTTGCCGAAGTGGGGCACCTCGTTGAGGATCCTCTGTCTGAGATTCTCGTGACCCTCCCAGTTGGCCATGAAGGCGTCGTAGAGCTCACGGGTGGTGCACTTGTTCTCGTCGAAGCACATGTACTTGATGGTGGTGATGGAGTCTGCGATCGTCGCCAGGCCCGTCGCCACGCCACCGAACGAGTTGTACTTCGCGCCACCCTGTGTGCAGTCCTTGCCGGACTCCATGCAGCCCTCGATGCCGATGGACAGCGACGCGAAGCTGGTACGCCTACGCATCAGGTAGTCGGTGTAGTTGTGCATCGTGACCTGCCAGTTTATGGCCCAGCGCGCGACCTTCTCAACCGCGTCCCTGACCTCCTCGATGGTCTCCATCTCGTAGAGGTAACCGGTGCGGATGGGGCAGGCCTTGCCGTTCTTGGGGTTGACGCCATCGTTGAGCGCCATGTCGAGGATGACCCCGAAGAGGATCGCGGCGTGCGGCGGGGTGATGCCGTTGGGGCACGGGTAGTCGTTTCCGCTGCCGACGATCTCCTGGCAACCGATGAAACCGTAGTCGCGAGCATCGCGCAACTCAAAGCCGAGCTCGCTCTGAAGCGCGGGGATGATGACCTCGTCGTTCTGATAGAGCGGAAGTCCTCCGACCAGACGCGAGGTGCAGATTGCGCACTCCCAGAGCTTGTCCGGGCTGTTTGCGTTGAAGCGCAGCGAGATGGTGGGATCATGCAGCGACAGGCGGGCGATCGATTCGAGCACCATGTAGGTCACGGGGTTGGTGGCGTCCTCGCCAGTGTCGGGATCCACGCCGCCGATGGTGGTGTGCTGATAGGTGTTGTTGGCGCCTGCGATCGCAGCGACAACGGGATGGGTCGCGTTGTAGAAGCAGGTGGACTTCAGGAAGAAGGCGTCCACAAGTTCTTGGGCCTCGTCCTCGGTGAGCCTGCCAGCCTCGAGGTCGGCCTTGAGGTAGGGCCAGGTGTACTGGTCGAAGCGGCCGAACGCCAGCGCGGGCTGCTTGGCCTCCGCGTAGATGAGCAGATGGTACATAAGGGCCGCCTGGCAGGCCTCCCAGAAAGTGGTTGCCGGACCCTCGGCGATCTGGTCAAGGCCCTCGGCCATCTTGAGGAGCTCGGCCTTGCGAGCCTCGTCGGACGTGCCCTCGGCCTTGTCGCGACATGCCTGCGCGTAGCGGTTGATCATGATCGTAGCCGCATCGCAGACGATCACGGCAGCCGTGTAGAAGAGAGCCCGGTCGATGTCATCGCCCATCATGTTGCCCTCACGGGCGTCGAGCCAGTCCTGGGCCTCCTTGCGGATGGCGCCGTAGCCCTTGTCGATGATCTTCTTGGTGCCCGGGATGATGTGCCCGACTCCAAGTCCCGCGATGTCCTGGATGGTGTTGTAACTTCCAGCCTCGGTCTCGGCGAACTCTTTGTATCCATCGGGCTGCCAAGCGGCGGCCTCGCAGGTGAAACGATGGGTGGACCAGTACTCCGCCATGTCGCGGAAGTTCTGTAGCGCCTCGAGGCTGATGGCGAGCTTGACGTTCTCCTCCTTGCGATGGAGAAGGCCGTCGTCTTGAAGCGTCCAGAGATCGGTGTTGTCGATCTCGCCCAGCACCCATCCTGGACCATCCCACTCGGGCCAGACGTTGGATGCGCAGAACCCGTTGGCCTGGTTGCCCACGAAGATGTCGTCGTCCTCAACGATGACGGTCTTCTTGGCGCACACGTCGCGAGTGGCCATGGGGATGCGTATCATCCAGGGAACGTTCTCGGTAGCCTGATAGGATTCGGTGACGATCCTCGCCCTCTCGTCGTCTATTACGATAATTCGGTTTCGGATACGCTCGTGGATCTCCTTGATCCTGTCTGTTACCGGCCTGAACTCGTACATACGACAAATCACCTCCCGAACCCCCGACATGAGGGAACAAAACAAAAACTAAACACCGTCAAATTTTATCATCGATCCTTTGAGGGTCTTCTCTACGGAGCTTTGGTGTAAACAAAATAAACAGCGGTTCCTTTTTCTGTGTTGGCATTTAACATTGCCAACAGATTTTGTCTTCAAATAGGTGATTCGAGTGCACATAGTGCCCAAGCGAGGGTTTTATATTGTGCAAAGCGTCTAACGCTTATTAGGTTGCCCAGTGGGATCCTTGACTAATGAGGAAAAACGTCGAGAGGACGGTCATGTCTGCAACCGCACTGGTATACGACATCCAAGGCTATTCGGTGCATGACGGCCCGGGGATCCGCACTACGGTGTTTCTCAAAGGCTGCCCTCTGAGATGCCCGTGGTGCCACAGCCCCGAGTCACAGTCGTTCGAGAAGCAGGTCTGCTTCAAGAAGATGTCTTGCCTGGGTCTGGAGCGCTGCGACTCCTCGTGCCTCAAAGCCTGCCCCAGGCCGGGAGCCCTCGAAGAGGGCGAGCGCATGGACGTCATGTCAGAGTTCCCCGACGAGTCGGGGGAGATGGCGGCGCCTACCGAGAAGAAAACCGTCCCTCATATCGTGCGTTCGAAATGCGACGACTGCGCCAAGTGCGTCGACATCTGCTACGCGAAGGCCCTCTATGTGTGCGGTGAGGAGTGGACCGCCGACAAGATGCTCAAGCGCGTGCTGCGTGACCGCCGCTTCTACGAGAAGTCTGGTGGCGGTGTGACGCTGTCCGGCGGCGAGCCGCTCTGCCAACTCGACTTCGCCGTGGAGTTCCTGATGCTCTGCAAGGAGGCCGGACTCCACACCGCGCTGGACACCACTGGATTCGTCCCCGAGAAATCGATTCTCGCGGTGCTCCCCTATGTGGATCTGTTCCTCTACGATCTCAAGCACATGGACAGCGAGTGGCACAAGAGGGCAACCGCAGTTCCCAACGAGCAGATACATGAAAACGCAAAGGTTATCGCTGAAAACAGCGGAAAAATGCAGATTCGAATTCCGGTAATTCCACAGTACAATGACAACGATGAAAACATGAAGAAAACCTCGGACTTCTGCCTCGAGCTAGGTGACGCGGTGACTTTAGTCCAGCTGCTTCCATACCACACGCTCGGGGTCTCCAAATACGAAAGACTCCAGTGGGACAAGCCCATATTCGAGGCTCCCCCAATGCCCGATTCCAAGGTGGAGAAGTTCGCGGAGATCTTCAGGAAGAAGGGGCTAAACGCTCAGCTTCACTAATCATCAGGTGATGCAGAGTAATGCAACGATCTAAATACCCAGCCCCGGGGAACTGTTATTGGAACTGTATTGTAAACAGTCTAAGACCAGAGGTGCGCGTTTTAGGGAGGAACGCACATGAAGTGGTTCAGGCTTGGTGTAGAGGAGCTCCTGCACGAGTTCGGTGACGCTATCGTGTTTACTAGGATCTCACAGTATAGGAACCCTCTGATAAGCAAGTTCGAGGTCGTCACAAAAGACACCGAGATGATGTATGCAGATTGCCTGTATCTATACTTGGGCGACACCTCACCCTCCTGCAGGCACATGCAACCGGGAACCACCATTATCTTCTGCGACAAGAGCCTGGTGAACTGTGACAACTCATGCAACCAGTGCAACATAATCGCACTCGATGGAGTAGAACCCAAGCAGCTGGTTAACCGCGTCTCGACGATATTCAGTTCCTACTTCCCCACTAGCAGCAAACTCGCAGAGATGATCCTCGCCGGTGGGGACGACAAGATTATGGAGATCCTCGAGATCGCGTCCAAGTTCCTAGGAATCCCACTGGCGATAATCGACGAAAAGCTCGACGTAATTGCCACCTCCAACCACAAGGAGATGTACCCCAATCCTCTGTGGGAAACCATAATGAAGGACGACAAGATTCAGAGATGCAAGCTTCTGGACAATCAGAACGGTGAGATCTACCGGCTGGGATCCAAGGGTCTAGATGCGCTGTCACCCAATGGTTACATCAACGTCTTCTCCGGCTTCGAGACAGCATCATGTGACATATTCTGGCGATCCGTACCGGCAGGAAGGCTGTGGGGCTTCCAGATCAAGCCGAACCAGCACTTCGGCGCCCATCAGATCCACTTCATGTCCTGGCTGGCGAATTCACTCGGATACTGGGTACCGACCACAAAGCTGATCACCCCTAGCCGCGGATTAAAGCGCGAGCGGTTCATGTTCGACCTAAGCAGGGGCGTATTCCAGGACAATGAAGAGTGCGCGATCGGATGCGGCCTCAAGTGCGGCATGCAGTCGGTGCGGGGACCCGAGTTCCAGATGGTGATGATACGTCCGAGCCAGGTTCTCAGACCCGAGAGCATGATACGCATCATGTCGGACATAGAGAAGGCTATCCCTCCCCTTGATGGGGCGCTCAAGGATATCGGTATCTTTGGTCTGTTCCCGGTAGAGAAGTACGGCTACATGCCGGAGAAGTTCCAGCATGAGCTGGAGGTAATATGCCAGACGGAAGGGCTGTGCGCGATTCTGAGCAGCCCATTCTTCCGTCTCACATCCACGCCGTCTGTGATAGACCAGCTGTGTTCATGCTTCAACGAGCTGATTAACAAAAACGACGTCCATGGGCTCTATTTCTACCACGATTTTATGGTCAAGCAGAGCATGCATATAGTACTCGAGAAGCAGCCCGCAGAGACTATGGTCCACCCACTGATCCGGAAGATCATGGACTACGATGAGCAGAACCAGACCGACTACCTGAAGACCTTCAAGGTGTACCTGAACAACCGGTGCAACGTGACCGATGCCGCACGACAGATGCACATGCACAGGAACACCATGCTCCATCGCGCCAAGAGGATCGAGGAGCTGCTGGGCTGTAACTTCGACGACTGGGAGCTCAGACGCAGCCTCCTGCTTTCGTTCGACTACCTCTACCTGAACGAGAACATGGACATCTAGGCATCAAGGCTTGGTCTAGGCTTGCCGTGATACCACGGCGGTACCACGGTGCCACAGTTGCCAATTACCGCACAGAGCAATTGGACGGATACTCACAGGCCCTTGGATGGGAATGCGCTATACTGTTCACGTTTCGCGGGTGTTGCCAAGTGGTAAGGCCCCAGCTTCCCAAGCTGGTATTCGCGGGTTCGAGTCCCGTCACCCGCTCCATGAGAGAGATAGGGCGCTCCGGTGGAGATTCCGGGGTGCCCTTCCTTGTCTCACAAAAGCGCGCCGGCGGGGCGAGCAGGCGTCCCTTTAGGCGATCAAATCCTCTATGAAGCCAACCCGATACGAGCCGAACACCACCTCACCCTGCTCCTGAGTAGCCACCAGATCCACATCGGCCATTATTCCGAAATCGTGGTCGCCCTCTGGATCGGAGAAGATCTGGTGGACATGCCACACGCGATCGGCTTTCTCATCGGATTCGTCGATGGTGAAGAACGACTTCGAGCGCGCATCGGCATCCACGAGAACCTCCTCGTGCTGCTCGTGGTAGCTCTCTAGCGCATGTCTCCACTTCACGGCGCCCATGCCCCACTCGGTATCCATCTCCCCAAGCTCCTCCACCCGCCCCAGCGACGCCAAACGCACCCGAGCAAAGAGTGCGTTTCGCACCAGAAGGGTAACCCCGGCGCGGTCGGCGACAACCTCATCGGCGGCGATGGGAGGGGCAGACTCCAGGGCGCTTCCGGCCGACTCCCACTCGTCTACGAGGCTCGAGTCGATGGAGCGCACTAGAAAACCGAGCCAGGAGATGATCTCGCTCAACCGCTCGGTCCTGCGGTCGAAGGGGATCGTGCGATCGAGTGCACGATAGGCCTCGGCCAGATAGCGTAGGAGAATGCCCTCCGACCTCGCTATCCCATATTTTTGAATGTACCCCTTGAAGTCCGAGGCGCTCTCTAGCATGTCGCGAAGCACCGACTTCGGTGACAGCTCGTAGTCACGCGCCCACGGAACCCCTTTGCAGTAGGCAGAGAAGGCCGTGTCGAGAAGATCCTCCAGCGGCTTAGGATAGGTGACCTCGACGATGCGCTCTAGGCGCTCCTCGTAGTCAACGCCCTCCGCCTTCATATCGGCCATCGCGCGGTCCTTCGCGACGCGCTCCTGAGCGCGCAAAACCTGGCGCGGATCCTCGAGTGTGGCCTCCACCATAGAGATGAGATCGAGCGTGTAGGTCTCGCTTTGCGGGTCGAGTATGTCGAGCGCCGCAAGCAGAAACGGTGAGAGGGGCTGGTCCATCGCAAAATCGTCCGGAAGGTCCACCGTGAGCGAGTGGGAGACCTTTCCGTCCTCACCTGTCTCGGCCACTACCACCCCAGAATCGAGCAGCGTGGCGAATATCTCGTCCGCGCGCACATGCAGGGCTGCCTTCTCGTCGTCGGTCTGCAGGCTCGAATCAACCAGTTCGTGCACCCTGGACAGGGCGTCCCCTCCCTGTACCACCATGGATATCACCATCGAGTTGGTGATACGCAGCCTGGGCTTGAGCGTCTCTGGACTCGTGTCGACGAGCTTGCGGAAGAACTCCTCGTTCCACCCCACGAAATCCTTCGGAGGCTGCTTACGCTTGACCTTACGGATCTTCTTGGGATCGTTGCCGGCCTTGGCGAGGAGCTTGGCGTTTTCGATCTCGTGCTCCGGGGCCTCGGCGATCACCAGACCCTCGGTGTCGAATCCCGCTCTGCCCGCGCGCCCGGCGATCTGGTGGAACTCCCTAGCGCGCAGCCTGCGCATCCTGTGACCGTCGTATTTGGTGAGCGCCGTGAGCAGCACCGTGCGTATCGGGACGTTGATTCCCACGCCGAGCGTGTCGGTGCCGCATATGACCGGCAGAAGCCCCTGCTGCGCCAGCTTCTCCACCAGAAGGCGATAACGGGGCAGCATGCCCGCATGGTGCACTCCCACTCCGCACGACAGGAGTCGTTTGAGGATCTTGCCGAATGCCGTGGTGAAGCGCGTATTCGCTGAGGCATCTCGGATGGCCTCTCGCTGGGCCTTGGTGGCGACGCCGAAGCTCGCCAGGGACTGGGCGGAGGACAGCGCGGCGTCCTGCGAGAAATGAACTATGTACAGCGGTGCCCTGTTGTTTCGGAGCGCCAGCTCCACCGTAGCCTCGAGCGAGGTGTCGACGTACTCCCAAGTAAGGGGCACCGGCCGTGGAGCGTCGTCTATCACATCCACCTCGCGCCCGGTGCGCTCGCGCAGCGCGTCGGCGATGCGAGTGGTGTTGCCAAGGGTGGCGCTCATCATCATAAACTGGGTCTTCTCCAGCAACAGCAGCGGTACCTGCCATGCCCAGCCGCGGTCGGGATCGGCAAAGTAGTGGAACTCGTCCATTGCCACACTGCCAACATCGGCGTCGGCACCCTCCCTGAGTGCCGTGTTGGCGAGTATCTCCGCGGTGCAGCAAATCACCGGAGCCTGAGTGTTGATATGGGTGTCGCCGGTTATCATCCCAACGTTGTCGCGGCCCAGCACCTCAACCAGATCGAAGAACTTCTCGCTGACCAGCGCCTTTATCGGGGCGGTGTAGTAGGCGCGTCTGCCCTGGGCCATCGACATGAAGAGCATCCCTAGGGCCACCATCGACTTGCCGGAACCAGTGGGGGTTCCGAGCACCACGTGATCGCCGGCCGCTATCGCGAGAAGCGCCTCCTCCTGATGCGGCCAGAGCTCGATGTCGCGCTCGGCGGTCCAGCCCAAAAAGCGCTCGAAGGCGGTGTCGGCGTCGAGCCACTCCTCGGGCTCAGATCCGTCCTCCGGTATCCACCAGGATGGCGAGAGAGCGCCTAGGGATCCGTGCTCCCCAACGTCTCCGGTTCCAGCAGCAAACGAACTGGACGAGGAGCCCGCTCCCATCGCAGTCCCAGCACCCTCTCTCGTCGCAGACACCACAACACTCTCCCCCGCTCCCCGTCCGGGTGCTTCCATCTGCTTCGCAGCCATGGCTAGAGGTTCCCAAACTGAGTGCCGACTCTGCCGGGCCCAACTATAACAGGAGGCCGGATCAATCGCGCAGGTTGACCCGGCCTCACTCTTTTGGACCCCCTATGCCTTCTTGATAAAGAGGCTGAGCTTGCTCTTGCAGTCGGGGCACGTCCCCTGCAACATGGGCCTGCCGTTTTTGGCAACCTTCTCGGCCGGCTCGACCATCTCCTTCTTATCCCTGCACTTTACGCAATACGCTTTGGGCATCTCTACCTCCATAGTTGTCGGCCGTGGAAGACCACGGACATACGGGCCCTGTCGATTGACAATAACTACCTCCGGGCAAAAAGCCCAGGTTAACAACTAGCAGTTCTTCAAGAGCTCGATCAGCAGTTTGAATACGCCCTCGAGATTCTTGTCGGAGACGATGTCCTCGGTGTCATCGGTCCATCTCCAACCCGGCACGGTTCCCTCGTCCAGCGAGATGAGGGTGATGGCCCTAGCGCCGAGATCCATAGCTACCGTGGCCTGGGTGTTCCTCCAGGAGAGATCAACAGGCTCGATGTCCACCTTCGCGTCGGAGGCGGATTTTTCCACCAGCCTCTGCATCCTCGAGTCGACCCTGCGCTTGAAGATCCCCTTGGGCTCGTAGGCCGTGTAGTAGAGGTCTCCCGCGCCGATTGCCTCGAGGTTGATGATTCTGGCGTGGCGCAGCTCCGAGGAGCGAGTCTTGAGCAGGTTGCGCATACCAGCACCAGATGCACCGGATGCACCGAGCGCTACGAACCAGATCTCCTTGTTGAGCAGCTCGTCGGAGAGCATGTCGATGGCATTGCGGTTGGCGGCCTCCGTGCCGCCGTAGGCACCGCCGCGCCAATCGGGATCGTCGTCATCGAAGTTGTCCCAGGAGCCGATCTCCGCACCCTCGGAACGCGCATTGTAGTCGTCCGAGACGCCAAGCCACTCAGCTGCCGACTGATCGTACCCCTCATCGCGACGACGGCGCCTCGACCTGCCAGATTTCTTCTCCTTGCGACCCCCGAAGAGCGAGAACCTACCCTTGCGGCGAGGCTCGTCCATGGGAACGGTGCCGACGTAGGTGCCCTCGTCGTTGTACTGGGCGTCGAGCAAGGAGTCATCCACATCGTCTATGTAGATGTCGCCATCGCCGTCGTTGTACTGTTCGAGCATCTCGCTCGTGACGGCCGGCATGACGCCGCTGGCGTCGAGCGGGGCAAACGCACCCGTGAGATTGGACTGGCCGAAGGAGCTGTCGATCCTCATGTCGCGGTCGGAGAGCTCGGTGAGGTCGAGGCCCGGCTGTAGGGACTCGCCCCCCATCGTGATCTCCGTCTCACCGCTGCCGACCAGCGGCAGGTTGAGCAACGAGTCACGCACAACCCCTCGCTCTGCGTCGTCGATTTGTGTATCGGATGCATGTGCGATATCAACAGATGGGATGTCGATGGCACGAGCACCCTCTCCGCCAGATAGCATCTCGCGCAGGTCTGCGGTTATCGACTCGATATCCTGCTGCACTGGGCTGCTCTCGCCCTGCTCGTCATCGCCACCACGCTCATCGACCGATGCTTCGGCCACCTTATCCGAGTCGGAGATCGGGTCGGGCGTGAAGGCCATCGTTGCCGACGGGTCGGAGGGCGCCGCAGGAGTGGGCGCGGGTTCGACCTTTGCATCCGCCACATCTAGCTGGATCTCAGATGTAAGCTCCGTATCAGCCGCATCTAGCTGGATCTCGGATGTGAGCTCCGTATCCGCCGCGTTTGCGAACGCATCGGAATCGACGGGCTCCTCGGTGGATTCCTCTGCGAGTTCCTCGGTAGATTCCTCGACGGGCGCGTTGGCCGCGTCCTCGGAGCTGGATGCGTCTTCGTCCTGCGAAACGGGCGTTGTTTCGGCGGGAGACTCCATCGGTTGTGCAGGTTGTGTGAGTTGCGCAGAAGCATCCTCAAGAGATTCGTCGGAAGAGGCATCAGCATCAATGGGCGCGCTCTCCGCGACATCGGTGGGGGCTTCCTCCGCTACCTCTTCCTCCGCAGGCTCCTCGACGGGCTCCTCGGGTTCGGCGTAGGCAGGGGCGTCGGCAAACCTCGACCGCAATGTCAGATCGCCACTATCCCCCTGGCCGATCTCGCCACGCTCCTTCTCCTCCTCAACCTTGGTCCACCACGAAGGCTTGGACTTGGCTCTGCCCGTGCTTGCAGAAGTTGCCTGGAGAGCCGCAGCCGGGATCGCGGGCGCTGGCACAGCAGAGGGCACAGGTACCACGGCGGAAGGTTTCTGAATACTAGCCGGCGTGGACCCCTCTGTCGCAGGAGTCTCTTCGGCCTCGCTGCTTCGGGCGGATTCCTCCATCGCATCGGTCTTGTGCTCCTGGGCGGAGGATAGCTTTGCCGCCACGACCTCGGGAGAATCCACGAAGTACAGATCGGACCCCGCCGCTAAAACCTGTGCGTCGGACGCGGCTGGAGCACCATCGGAGGTGGAGCCGAGCTCCGACGTCTCCCCGTCCTGCTCATCACCCTCCTTTTGCTCGGCCATCTCGCGCTCGTGCCTTTTGCGCGCGAGCGCCGCAACCATCGCGAACTCGGAATCGTAGCCCACCGCAGGCTCCGGGTAGTCCCATGTGAAGGTGTCATCTGTATCGGGAGAGACTGCGTCAAAGTCCTCTGTACGTCCGGCGTTGACCTCAGAGTCGACATCAACGCCCTCGAAGTCCTCGTTTTGATCCGGGGCGTCGAGCCAATTAAGATCTCCTTCGGTGTACGCGGCTTCATCATCTCCCAGCATGGCCACACCAGCGGCTGTCGCGGCCCCTGCACCCTCCGTGCCCATGCTCCCGCGCGATGTGCTAGTGGGTCTGACCTCAGCGGTCACGACCTTCTGCGCCAGCGCCATCATCACCGCGAGTCCGGAGGCATTGCAGTTGGCGCCTTTGGAGGGCTTGAGGATCGAACCCAGGAACTGGTCGATGATAGCCAGCACCATGATGACCGCGCCCACAAGGCCGATGATCGAGAAGATCAGGGTAGCCACATCAGGGAGCGGGAACGTGCAGACGATGCAGCAGATCAACATGACGGGACCTGCGAAGGCGAAGACCTTCCTGAGGATAGGGAACTTGGCTCTTAGCGCCGGCATCTGGAAGATCGAGGGGCGCTGCACGTCGTAGTAGGCGGTTATGACGATCTTGCTGCGCCTCGGAGAGTTGGAGATCTCCTTCGGGGAGTAGCGCCCTATGACATTTTGGCTCTCGGTCTTCGAGAGAACAGACGCGAACGGGTCTGTCTTGGAGAAAGACAGATACATCAGCACAAGGCCGATGACCGCCAACAGGATGCTGAGACCGCGAAGCCCCGGAGCGGCGTAGCATATCACGGATGCAATAACGAGGAGGAGCATATAGACGATGCGGTTGATCCTGAGGGCCTCCGGGCAGTTGAACCCGTCGATGTCAGTCTGCAGACCGAGCTCCACGAACATGTCGCCTATCGCCTCCGACGCGAGTTCCTCTCCCCGGCCTCCGGCGTCTCTGTGCGGAAGCTCGGTGGACAGCTCGTGGAGACGCTCCCTCAGCTCGTTGCTCATTTATCCCCCTACCTTGCCTTGTCATATTCAGCGCCACCATCAAAGACGTCGCCTGTTCTCTCCCACTCGTGACGGCCTTGATAAAATGCGCTTACAAATAATGTATTGTCGCACATAGCGAGGTATTTGACATCCTTGCTGCAGGTTTGAGTTATCTAACCGGAACACGTTCGACCTCTAGGAAAACCGGGTACTCGAGCCTGAAGCGCGACCTCGTAGCCGCAATACCTTACCTCTCCAGTTGCAAGACCCGTCCGCAAACCCAATAGCCGAGGAGAACCCCACATGCCATCTCAGGGAAAGGTCACCAGATTGGTCAACCTACTCCTCTTTCTGGAGAGGAACCCTGGCGGCGCGAGCACAAGGCGCATCATGGACGAGGTGGCGGGCTACCAGGACGCATCCGGCGACGCCCTGGAGAGAAGATTTCGGAGGGATCGCGCCGATCTAGCCAATATGGGCTTTGCGATTTCGAGGAGCGAGGGTCCGGATGGCCTATGCGTCTACTCGCTCGACGCTTCCGCGAGCAGACAGAGCGGAAAGCCACTGGACACCAAAGATGTCGCGCTGCTGGAGATGTGCGCTGAGAGCGCCCTTGTCGACCCCTCGTTTGCGGCCAAACCTGAGCTGACGCGCGCTCTGTGCAAGCTGCGGGTTGCCAGGAGGCGCGAACAGGACATGGAGGGCACGGAGGCGCACCTTGTCGAGGGAGCAGAACCCCAAGAAAACAGCCCGACTACACCAAGGGAGCTTCGGGTCGCAGTGGAGAGAGCACGATCGGAGCGCGGTCTGTTGATGTTTCGCTACTCCCCTGTCAGCGGCCACAACACCATCCGAAAGGTCATCCCGATAAGGGAGTTTAGCTACCTTGGAACCCCCTACCTACTCGGCTTCGACGTGGACAGGATGGACTCTCGGCGGTTCCGAATAGACAGGATAGGCGGCCCCGTGCGCATCGAGGCAGCATCGCCGGGGATGCTCGCGGCGGCACGGGAGCACATGAGGGATCCCTCCGCAGTGCTGCCGTTTCAGATCGGGGAGGACTCGTTTCGCGCCCTGATCGCGATGACGCATGAGGCGGCCGGCAGGCTCTCTTGGGAGATCGAGAGCTCGGGAATCGTGCTGTCGTGCGTCGACGACGCAGATAGCGGGCTGAGAACCACCTGGAGTGTCGAGGCCGCGAACGAGACAGCCCTCGCCTCCTGGGCGATTGCCAACGGACCCGGAGTGGCCGTGATCGAACCCGAGAGTGCGTCCGCGATCATGCGCAGGGCCCTGGAGAGGGCGGCGGAGCCGGGCATGGGGCCTAGCACATGCGAGGAGGGCAGCGCGGATGGCCAGGCCTAATCTCACCGATGCCCTGGGGAGGTTTCTCGAGGAGCTTCCGGAAATGGAGCCGGGCTGCATGTCGTATGTTGAGCTGGCTGAGCGCATCGGATGCACCCTGGACGTGGCACAACAGATAGCAGGTGAGCTCTCGGAATGCGAGAGCGGCGCCTGGCAGCTCCCGATGGTGGTGGTGGACGCACAGCGCGCCGCCGAGGTCGCCAGCGTACTCGGACCCGAGCGTGCGGCGGAGACGGGGATGGATCGCCTTGCGGAAGACGGCGGGATCATAGTGCACGAGGGGTTTGGCACGCTCTCCACGCCACTTCGGCTCGACGCCACCGAGGCGAGAGCGTTGCTGGACGCCCTCGGCAGATGCGGAATATCGCTCGACGGTCCGTTGGCCACAAAGCTGCGCGAATCCGTGCTGCCGCCCGACATCGGGCAAGACGACCTGGTGGACTACGTGGGGCGTTGCCTGGACGAAAATGCGCTCAAGATGCTGTCGCTGCTCTGCTCCCAGAGACGCTACGCGATCATCTCGTACCCAGGACCCAGAAAAGTCGCGCCACTAGAGCTCCACACGGGTGCAAACGGGGAGATGTACCTGCGCGCATGGTGTCCTGAGTCCGATGGGGACGGTATGAGGCTCTTCCGGGTGTCGAGGATGGAAGGGGTCGAGCCACTGGCAGAGCACTACGACTCAGGCCTCGTGTGGCCGGATTCACCCGACTCCGCCCACGAACTGCTGCCAGCAGAGTCTGGAACCGCACTTCTGGAGGTGGACCGCGAGTTTGAGCTGGATCCACGCGTGTGGGTCGGGGCGAGAAGGACCGGCAAGGCCGGCGCCGCGCCAGACAGCGAGATCGTGGAGGTTCCCCTGGGGTCGGATCGAACCTGGATCGCGAGAATGGTGCTCTCCGGCATGGGTGGGATCAGAGTGGTGTCGCCCACGTCCCTTGCACGGGAGGTCGAGCGCTGCGCCCGGGAGCTGCTAGATGCCATCGACGAGCTCGAGAGCCGCTGAGAGAGTGCTTATAGCTCCGGCGGGAACTTTGCGTATCACCTACAAGCAGATTGCCATATATAGAGGAAGGCTAATTCCCACATTTTTGAGGTTTACGATTACTCATAGCCAACCGTCCTGCCTCCGTATGGGGTGTTGAGGCTGTTCGCTCGGTTTATCAAACCCCCAGCTCGGTGATGGGTGCAACGATGACGCCACTCGGAAGTTGGTACATATAGTCTGTCTTGGCAACAAGAACGAGCATAAAACTCGGCTCTGGATTGCGTGCGGCTTGGTTAGCTGCAACCTTGTCGCGTAGACGGAGCAAACTCCTTTCGGCTTCCTTGACTTTATTGGCACCTAGCTTTATCTCAATCGCAGCCCAACGTCCATCTTGAAGCTCGATAATCGCATCAACCTCTAATCCATCGGAGTCCCGATAATATCGAAGCGAATCAGGGTGGGACTTTTGTAAGGCGGATGTATATACGCGCAAATCACGAAGGCACAGCTCCTCGAAAAGCTGTCCGAATACCTGCGTATTCTTCAGGAGAGCATCGGGCCCAACACCTAATAACGCTGCAGCAAGTGAGGGGTCGGCAAAACCGTGTTTAGCTTTGGTGCGCAAACGGCGTGGAGACTTAATGGGTGCATCCCATCCATGAAGATCGCACACCACATAACGATCAAGAAAGTACTCTATATACGTTTTGACAAGCTTTGTTTGCGTTTGCTTGCGCTTTTCATCTGCGTTTAATCCCATATCACAAGCCAAGGTTTCCAATGTCACGGCACTTCCGATATTTCGCGCAAGAGATTGCAGAAAGAGGCGCATTTCCTGGCGCGATCCGGGGGCTACAGCATCTTCCTTGTTTAAAAGCGCGTTTACATATTGATAGGGGATCAGCTCCGCTTCTTCTTCATCAAGGGTGATGGCTCCAGGCCACCCACCCAAACAGATTCGCGAAGCAATCTGGCGAAGATCGGTTGAAACGGGGCTTCCATTAAATTCGCCTTCAAATAGTGCAGACAGAGAAACACTGCCTGAAGAGTGCCCTGATTCATAAAGGCTCATAGGCCACATAGCAAGCTGTGCTATTCTGCCAGAACCCGTATGGCGTGTTTGACTTTTTGCGGGGCGTGAGGAACCGGTAAGTATATAAAGACCACGCTGACCTGCAGCTTCATCAACTTTGTGACGCACTGCATCCCAGACAGCTGGCATCGCCTGCCATTCGTCGATAACGAGCGGGGCATCACCCTGCAAGGCCAGATTCATGTCGATTGCTGCAAGTTCGCGAACGACATCGGAATCGAACGATACCAGGCTATTGCCATGAGCGCGTGCAGTCCATGTCTTACCCGACCACATAGCACCGGTTATTTCCACTGCGCCAAATGCTTTCAAATTGAGGTCCACCGCTTTATCAATAATGCGTGGCATATATGTTTGACCATCAATTTCCATAGAACGATCTCCCATTTAGCTTGGTAGATGATATATCGGCACTACCAAAATATCGCCTTAACTACAACAAAAATATCGGCAATATTTATACCAAAATATCGGCAGTTATTACAGCGCTTTCGAGCTTGGATGTGAGCTAGACGTTTCCGATCTTGACGTTGGAGAGATAGCGCCCAGCCACCTCGCCAAG